>DASWMK010000119.1 GCA_036399815.1 Acidimicrobiales bacterium | reverse complement strand
CTCTGGCGCGTGCTGGCCGCGGTGAACGGCGTGACCGACCCCGCCCGCGTCCCGCCCGGCCGGCTCCTCCGCGTCCCGCCGCTCGACGCCCTCCAACCGGCACCCGGCGCCGCCGTGGCCGCCGGGTCGCCCTCGTCCTCCACGACGGCGGCCGCCCGATGAGCGTCGCCGCCGTCGCCACCCTTCCGCGCCTCGACCTCCGGGTCGGCGGGTCGCCGGCCGGCGGCACGCTCGGCCCGGCCCTGACCGGCGTTCGCGTCGCCCAGCGCCTGGGCCTGCCGGCGCAGTGCGAGCTCACCTTCGCCGACCCGCCGGGCCCGCTCGACGCCGCCGCCGCACTCGCCCCCGGCACCCCCGTGCGGGTGGCCCTGGCCGGCGGCGGCGTGCCGCTGTTCGAGGGCGACGTCACCGCCGTCGAGACTGCCTACGGGCCCGACCGCACGAGGGAGGTCAGGGTCAGGGCCTACGACCGCCTGCACCGGCTCCGCACCCGCCAGCCGGCCGTCGCGCACGAGGACGTCACCGCCGCCGCCCTGGCGTCCGAGCTCGCCGCCCCGGCCGGCCTCGACGTCCAGTGCGACGAGGGCGGACCGACCTGGCCCCTCCTCCTCCAGCACCGCCAGACCGACCTCGAGCTCCTCCAGGAGGTGGCGGCCCGGTCCGGCCTCTGGTGCACGTTGCGCGGCGAGGTCGTCCACCTGTTCACGCCGGCCGGCATCGGCGAGCCGGTGGCCCTGGCGCTCGGCACCGGCCTGCTCGAGGTCGCCGTCGAGCGCAACGCCACCTGCGCGGCGGGCCGGGTGGAGACCG
Source organism: Acidimicrobiales bacterium (assembly GCA_036399815.1). Taxonomy (NCBI): domain Bacteria; kingdom Bacillati; phylum Actinomycetota; class Acidimicrobiia; order Acidimicrobiales; species Acidimicrobiales bacterium. The sequence continues at coordinate 5,580 of DASWMK010000119.1, read as the reverse complement.
AGGGCTGGGACCCGCTGCTCGGCGAGGCCCACCGGGGCACAGCCGGCGAGCGGCGGGGCCGGGCGAGGGTCGACGCGTCGGTCGACGTCGACGCCGTCCGCCGCCTCGCCAACGTCACCGCCACGGACGACGACCAGGCCCGCGCCGTCGCCCAGTCCGAGCTCGACCGCCGGTCGGCCGGCGAGGTCGTGCTGCGGGGCGTGGCCGACGGCGACCCCCGTCTCCGTCCGGGCACCCCGATCGACGTCACCGGGATCGACCGGGCGCTCTGCGGGCGGTACGTGCTGACCGCCGTCGACCACGTCGTCGGCCCCGACACCGGCTACGTCACCCGCCTGTCGACGGCGCCGCCCGAGCCCCCGGCCCCGACCGCCGCGCCCCCCGGGCCCGACGCGGCGACGATGGCCCTCGGCGTGGTCGACGCCGTCGACGACCCGGCCGGGATCGGCCGCGTCCGCGTGCGCTTCCCGGCGCTCGGCGACCTCGCCAGCGCCTGGATGCAGGTCCTCGCAGCCGGCGCGGGCGCCGGGAAGGGCCTCGTCACGCTCCCCGACCCGGACGACCTCGTGCTCGTCCTGCTCCCCGGCGGCGACCCGGCCAGGGGGATCGTGGTCGGGGCCATGTTCGGGGCGAGCGGCCCGGCCGACGCCGGCCTCGACGGCGGCGAGGTCACCCGCTGGACGCTCGGCACGACGGCCGGCCACCGCCTCACGCTGGACGACGCCGGCCGGACCATCCGCCTCGAGGACCCGACCGGCAGCTCCCTCGTCCTCTCGCCCGACGGCGTCCTCCTCCACGCCGCCGTCGACCTCGTCGTCGAGGCCCCCGGCCGCCGCATCGCCATCCGCGCCAGCGCCGTCGACTTCGAGAGGGCGTGACCGTGTTCGTGCTGAACGAGGACGCGCTGCTCGTCTGCCGGCACGAGCTCGGGCGGGTGGAGCTGGCGCCCGCCCAGGACTGGGTGCGGGGCGACGGCCGCCGCCTGCTCGTCGAGCCCGACCCCGAGCAGCGGCCGATCAAGGGGTGCCCGAACATCGGCCCGACCATCCGCCCCTGCCAGACCACCCTGAAGGTGCGGGTCGGCTACTCCACGTTCGTGCGCATCGACGGCCGCCCGATCTGCCTCGACTCCGTCCTCGGGCTCACCGACGGCACGCCGCCCGGCGTCGTCAAGTACAAGGTCAACCGCCCGGGCCAGGACCTCGTGGACTGCACCGGATGACGACCGCCCGCACCGCCGCCGGCCGTGCCGCCGGGGCGCCGCTCCCCCGCCCACCGAGGCGGCCGCGGCCGTGACCGAGCCCGACCGCGCCTGGCGGTTCCTGCACCCCGACCTCGACCAGGTCGACGACTGGCCGGGCCTGCGCGTCGCCTCGACCGGGGGGGTCGACATGGTCGCCGGCGCGGACGCCGTCCGGCAGTCGCTGCTGCTCCTGCTGTCCACCATCCCCGGCGAGCGGGTGATGCGCCCCGACTACGGCTGCCCGCTGCACCGGCTCGTGTTCAGCCCCAACGACGACACGACGGCCGGTCTCGCCATCCACTACGTGCGCCAGGCGGTCGAGCGGTGGGAGCCCCGCGTGGAGGTCATCGGCGTCGAGGCCGACCGGGACGCGGAGGCGCCCGAGCGGCTCGAGGTCACCCTCGACTACCGGGTCAGGCGCACCCGGCAGCGGGAGGCGCTCCGGGTGGCCGTCGACCTCGGAGGTGCCGAGTGAGGCCGCTCCCGCCTGCCCGCCTCGCCGCCCACTGCGCCGCGAGCCCGATGCGGCGTCACACCGGGGCGGCGCGCCGGCCGACGACCATCCTCGAGGATGGCGACCGACACCGGCGTCGGGTCCCACCACCGCCCGCCGCTCTCCCGCCGGCTGCGCACCCGGGCCCGCGCCGCGCCGGCGGGCCCGCCCACGCCGCCGACGCCGGAGGTGCGCCGTGACCTCGCTGCCGTCGCCGAACCTGGACGACCGGGACTTCGCCGACCTCGTCGCCGAGGCCACGAGGGTCGTGCGGGCGTCCTGCCCCGGGTGGACGGACCTCACCCCGGGCGACCCGGGCATCGTCCTGCTCGAGCTGTTCGCCCACCTGACCGACGTCCTCCTGTACCGCCTCAACCAGGTGCCCGAGAAGGTCTACGTCGAGCTCCTGAAGCTGCTCGGCGTCCGCCTCGCGCCGCCGGCCGCCGCCGGCACGACACTGGTGTTCTCCCGCCAGGGCCAGGGCGGCCAGCCCGGCCCCATCCGCATCCCGGCCGGCACCCGCGTCGGCACCGGGCGGCCCGACGGGGGCGGCGAGGTGCCCGTGTTCGTCACCGTCGCCGACGCCGTGCTCGAGCCGGCGGCCACCGAGGTCGAGGTGCGGGCCCGGCACTGCGACGTCGTCGACGCCGAGCTGGCCGGGCGGGGCACGGGCCTGCCCGGGCAGGTGGTGCGGGCCGCCCGCCCGCCGCTGGTCGTCGCCGAGGACGACGGGACCGACCTCGTCGTCGGCGTCGAGGCGACCGCCGACGAGCTCTCCGGGCGCGCCGCGGCCAGGGAGCACGACGGCCGCGCCTACCGGCTGTGGCGCGAGGTGCAGAGCTTCGCCGACGTGGGCGACGACCGGTTCGTCTACGTCGTCGACCGGGTGGCGGGGACGGTCACGTTCGCGCCGGCCGCCCGCCTCCAGGCCCGGCCGGGCGAGCCGGGCGCCGAGCCGGCCGACCTCGCCGGCGTGCCGGGGCCGCTCGCCGAGGTGCCGGCCGCCGGGCGGGAGATCCGCCTCTGGTACCGGCGGGGCGGCGGGCCGTCCGGCAACGTCGCCGGCGGCACCCTCACCCAGCTGCGGTCGGCCGTCCCCGGCGTCACCGTCACCAACCGGGCGCCGGCCATCGGCGGCCGGGCGGTCGAGACGGTCGAGAACGCGCTCGTGCGCGGCCCCCAGGAGCTGCACACGCCCCGGCGGGCCGTCACCGCGCGGGACGTGGAGGCGCTGGCCGTCGGCAGCGCGGCCGGCGTGGCCAGGGCCGCCGCCTTCACGAGGGCCGAGCTGTGGCGCCACGCCGCGCCGGGCAGCGTCGAGGTAACGATCGTGCCGGCCGCCGGCCCGCCCGACGGCGCCGCCGCCGTCGACCTCCCCGCCCTCCGGGCCGCCGAGACGGCCGACGCCGCCGGCCGGGTGAGGGCAACCCTCGACGAACGCCGCCCGCTCGGCGTCGACATGGTCGTCCGCTGGGCCAACTACAAGCAGGTGCGGGTGAGCGCCAGGGTGGTCGTCCACCGCTCGGAGGACCCCGAGGCCGTCAGGGCCCGGCTCGACCACCGCCTCCGGGAGGCCGTCAACCCCCTCCCGTCGCCCGGCAACCCGCTCGGGTGGCGCTTCGGCCAGCCGCTGCGGGCGTCGCACGTGTACGACGTCGTCTTGAAGGAGCCGGGCGTCCGGTTCGCCGACGAGGTCCGCCTGCTGGTCGACGAGGTGCCGCTCACCGTGCGCTCGCTCGCCGCCGACGCCTTCCAGCCGTCGACCTGGTTCGCGGCGAGCGGGGAGACCGTGTTCCGCTCCCTCGACGACGGGCGGGGCTGGGAGCCGGCCGGGCGCTTCGCGGGCGAGACGGCCGAGGTCGTGAGGACCAGCCCGCAGCGGCCCGGCCTGGTCGCCGCGGCCGTGCGGGTGGGCGGGGGCGAGGAGTCGGCCGTCTACCTGTCCGGCGACCTCGGCGAGACGTGGTCGGCGGCCGGGCGCTTCGGCTATCACGTCGAGGACCTGTGCTGGCTGCTGCGGGACGGCCAGCCGGTCGTGCTCCTGGCCACCGACCGCGGGCTGTTCGAGCTGGCGCCGGGCGGGACGCCGGTGCAGGTGCTGGTCGACGCGGCCGACCCCGACCTCGGCTGCTACTCGGTCGTCGCCGCGCTCGACGTGCGCGACGAGCTGACCGTCGCCGTCGCCGCCCAGGACGAGCGGGGGGTCTACCTGTCGAGCCGGGGCGGGCGACCCGGGACGTTCCGCAAGGTCGGGCTGGCGGGGACCGACGTGCGCCGCCTCGCCGTGCAGACGGTCGGACCGACCCGCTTCCTGTGGGCCGGGGTGACGGTCCCCGGCGACGAGCCGGGCAGCGGGGCGCTGCGCTGGGAGCTGAGGGGCGCCGAGGACCCGCCCGAGGGCTGGGTGCCGATGTCGCAGGGCTGGGTGGGAGGGTCGTGCCACGACCTGGCCTTCCTCGACACCACCGCCCTCGCCGCGTCCCACACGGCCGGCGTGCTCCGGCTCGACGCCTCCGCCGAGCGGCCGTCGTGGACGGCGTCCGACGTCGCCAGCCGGCTGCCCCTGCGCGACACCGGGCGGTTCCACCCCGTCGACGCCGTCGCCACCTCGCACCGCGCCGGCCTCGTGATGGCCGGCGGGCCGGCCGGCGCCAACCGCAGCACCGACGGCGGCGCCACCTACGAGCCGACGTCGGAGCGGGTGTTCCGCGAGGCCGTCACCCTGCCGCCGACGTGGCTGTTCGTCTCCGGTCCTCATGAGCTCACGGTGGTCGGTGAGGATGCGGCGGGCTGAGCTCGAGCGGCTGCTGCCCGGCGTCGTCCAGCGGACCGTCCACCCGGGCGACGTCCTCGGGGCCGTCCTCGACGCCATGGAGGCGCTCCACGCCCCGGTCGAGGACGTCCTCGACCACGTCGAGCAGGTCGCCGACCCCTGGCTGGCCCCCGACCAGCTCGTCCCCTACCTGGCCACCTGGGTCGACCTCGGCTGGCTGCTGACCGACGACCCGCACGCGCCGGCCGGCGCCGTCCGCACCCTGCCGAGCGGGCACGGCGCCCTGCGGTCGCTGGTCGCCGCCGGCGCCTGGCTCGCCGCCTGGCGGGGCACCGAGAAGGGCCTCGTGCGCCTGCTCGAGCTGGCCACCGGCCTCACGGGGTTCCAGGTGGACGAGCGTCCGGCCGACGCCGACGGGCGCCGCCTGCCGTTCCACCTGGTCGTGGTGGCCCCGCCGGGCGCTGAGGCGTATCAGGACCTCGTCCGCCTGATCGTCTCCACGGAGAAGCCCGCCTGGCTGACCAGCGAGGTTCGCTTCTCCTTCTGACCAACCGTCGTCGAGGGGGACGAATGAACACCGTCAACAGCGCCTACCAGGGAGCGGTCGGGCGCATCCCGAACTGGGTCGGCTTCGGCTTCGCCATCGCCGCCGGCCTCGCCGCCGCCATCGCCGGCGCGGCGACGTCGAGCAAGGGGCTCGTCGCCATCGGCGTCGCCATCGTGGTCGACTCGGTGATCGCCTGGTACTCGGGCGCGAAGGCCACGCCCACCGTCAACCCCATCGCCAAGAGCTGGGGCGCGACGATCAAGGACATCCCGCAGGTCGCGTGGGCGATCATGGCGCTGGTGCTCGTCGCCGCCGTCGTGGTCGCGCTGGTGTAGGGAGACGACGTGCCCGACGCCTTCGCCATCACCGCAGCAGCCTCCACCGTCAGCCTCGACGGGACCGGCAACGGCGAGACCTCCTTCACGGTGTCGAACGCCACCGGCCGGCCGCTGCGCATCCGGGCGGTGGTCGTGCCGACCGAGCCGGCGAAGGCCGAGTGGTTCGCCATCGCCGGGGAGGCCGAG
>DASWMK010000118.1 GCA_036399815.1 Acidimicrobiales bacterium | reverse complement strand
AGCGGGAGGTCGCGGGTCGGCGCCAGGTCGGCGTAGCGCAGGACGTCGTAGCTGACCTCGGGCGGCCCGTCCATCGGCTGGTCGGGCGGCGCGCCGACGAGGCCCTGCAGGCAGGGGACGACGTCGGCGCCGAGGGCGGGCTCGCCGGCGTTGGCCGTGCCCCACAGCGACCCCGGGACGTTCCCGGTGGAGGGCAGCCACGTCCAGTCGTCGATCGGGTACGGCGCGCCGCCCTCGACCCGGTAGAGCGCCACGCGGTGCTCGGTGCGCACGTCGGCGACGGCCATCGGGTACACGCCGACGGCGGGCCCGTCGAAGGCCTGCTCGCCGGCGGCGGCCGTCCCGGCCACCACCCTGGTCGCCGGCACGACGGTCTCGGTCCCGAGCGCGAACGCGGCGGCCGACACCCGCCAGACCGTCCGCCCGGCGATCTCGACGGTGCCGAGCAGGCCGCTCGCCGCCCGGGGCCGGCACACCTCCGGGGCCGGCGGCAGGAACGTCGACGCGAACGTGGGCCAGTCGCGGAGGACCCGGCCGGGCGGGTTGGGCGAGCCGCCGCCGTTGATCGGGATCGTGAACGAGATGACCCACCAGGTGACGTGGGCGACCCCTGCCGTCGGCGGGCCCCACAGCTCCACGTCGGCCGACAGCTCGACCGTGAACGTCTTCGAGATGCCGCCGATGTCGAGGGTGTACGAGACGCCGACCGACACCCCGATCCCGACGTCGAAGAAGAACGGCCGCCAGTACATGAGGAAGTCGGCGTGGGCGGTCAGCCAGGCCCGCAGCGCGCCCCGCTGGAAGCGCAGGTCGAGCGACCCGCCGCCCATCACGCACGACGGCGTGAGCGCGAAGTAGACGCCGCCCTGCACGTGGACGGCGTCGGACATGTTCCAGTTCAGGCCGAGGCGGGGGACGACCGGGTACCAGTCCGGCCGGTCGAACAGGGCGTTGTACCCGCCGAGGGTCACGACGAAGTCGCCGGCGTGCTCGTTGTCGCCGAACCACATGTGGAAGGCGAAGCCGCCCGTGAGGCGGCAGGCGCGGTCGATCACGAACGAGTTCGGCGTGAGCAGGGCGGTCATCTGGAACGTGCCCTCGGCCGGCCGGAGCACGGCGGAGAGGGCGAGCTCGGCGTAGGCGTACGCCGGCCCGGTGCCGGGCTTCGGCAGCGTGATGGACGCCACGCCGAGCAGGGCGATCACCAGCTCCTTGCCGAACTGGACGGTGACGAGGACGAAGGCGTCGAGCACCTGGAACGAGGTGAACTCGACGCCGGCGGCCACCCAGTACGAGCCGAGCGACGGCGGCACCCACCCGCCCGAGGTCATCTTCCCGAGCGCCGCCGCCACGCTCGGGTCGGGCAGGTACGACGACCCCTGGCGGGCGGCCAGCACGAGCGGGAACTCCTGGACCTGCTCGGGCGCCGGGAGGCGCAGCGAGCGGTTGTAGCCGAAGCCGGCGGCCAGGCCGGTCACGAAGAACGCCGGCGGCCCGCCGAAGGCGCCCTTCGCCATCCCGAACACGAACAGCGACGGTGCGCCGGCGAGGTCGGCGTAGGCGCCGACGGCCGTGATGGCGAACCGCCCGGCCCGGATCAGCAGCGAGCCGCGGTACTCGGTGAGCTCCTCGACGTAGGTCCTGACCAGGCTGCCGCTCAGCTGGAAGGCGCCGGACCGGAACCCCACGCCGAGGCCGGCCAGGTCGATGTGCAGCCCGGACGGCGAGATGTCGTCGCTGTCGAAGGCGACCGAGAGCTCCTCGAGGACCAGCTGGAGCACGGTCGTCGACACCGACGCGTCGAGCGCGAGGCCGAAGCGCCCCTCGGCCGTCAGGATGCCGACCCGGCCGAGGGTCAGGGGGCCGAAGCTCTTCTGGACGGGGAACCACTGCACCGGCGGCGGGCCGGCGGCGAGGGCGAGCGAGCGCTCGGCCCCGGCGGCGGGCGGCCGGAACGACGACGGCGTGAGCGTGAACGTCTCCGCCGAGCCGCCGGCCGACACCGTGAACGTCAGCTGGAGGCCCTTCGTGAACGCCGGCATCCTGGGCGCCGGCGGCGGCAGGGTGAACGAGCCCGCCGGCAGGTCGGCCGACGCGTAGCTGAGCCCGAGCGCCTGGAGGGTGATCCCGCTCAGCATCGTCCCGAACAGCGGGGTGCCGCCGAGGTCGATGGTGGACGTCAGCGACAGGCCGACGACGAACGCCGGCTCGCCGCCCCCCGGCGCCGGGAGGGTGGCGAGGTAGACGTCGACCGACGTGTCCGCCGACCCCGCCGTGCCGGCCGAGGCGAAGACCCCGAACGACTCGGTCGCCGGGTTCGGGTCGAACCGGAAGCCGACGGCGTTGAGCTCGACGTCGGGGATCCAGCCGAGCACGGCCTGGGCCTCCGGCGGGAGGGTGGCGAGCAGGTCCCTGATGCTGACGGGGACCGCGACGGAGCCGCCGAACGCCATCCGGTTGGCGTCGATGGTGACCTCGACGTCGACGGCGGCGCCCTCGCCGCCCGGCGGGGGGTCGGCTCCGGCTCCCGGCACGGCTAGGTGGTCGGCGGCGTGTCGCTCAGCTCGAGGCTGATCGTCTCGATGACGAACGTCTCGCTGACCTTGATGCGGGGCACGGACACCTTCAGCCGCCAGTCGTTGCTGGCGGTGTAGGTGAAGGCGGCGAGCTCGATCGGCGCGTCGGTCCCGGTCTGCTCGGTGAGCTTGAAGTCGTACGTCGGCGTGGCCCCGCCAGGGATGCTCACGGTGAGCTTGTAGGTGGTGGTCTCGTAGAGGATGGCCAGGGTGAACGAGCCGGCCATGCCCTCGCCGCGCGAGAGCGAGCCGGCCGGCGACTCGACCCGGACCTGGGGCCGCCCCGTCCCCTCTGGGGCGCGCGCCGCGATGGCGGTCGCCACCGTCTCGGCGATCTCCTGGACGACGCTCGCCGGGAGGTCGTTGGCGGTGGTGGTCGTGGTGGTGGACGGGGCGTCGGACATGACGGGCCTTTCGGTTCGCGACGGCGCGGTCGGCGCGGTCAGGCGACGACCTGGACGGTGACGCTGCGGGCCTGCGGCTGGGAGCCGGCGGCGGCGAGCGTGTAGACGGTGGTCCGGGCGGGCGTGACGACCCGCTCGCCCGACCGCGCGACCTCGCCGACGCCCTGGTCGATGGCGCACGACGCCGCGAAGCGCGTCGCCCACCGGAGCGTGACCGGCTCGCCCCGGCGGACGGGGCCGGGCGGGTCGGCGCCGAAGTCGTCGATCCGGACGGGCATGACCGTGACGGTCGCGGCCGCGCTCGCCCGCCCGCCGACGGCCAGCGCCTCGAGCCGGAACACGGTCGTGTGCAGCACCGGCACCTGGATGGTCCCGGTGGCGGGGGACGGCAGCGTGACCGGGCCCGGCTCGAGCGTGCACACGTCCGCGCCCGTGACCCGCCAAGCGACCGTGACCCGCTCGCCGAGGGCGGCCTCGGCCGGCGTGACCGTGAACGAGGTGATGGTGGGCGGGTCGCCGCCCGGGCCGACCGGCGCGTCCTTGGTCACCCTGACCGTGGTGGTCGCCGTCGCGCCCGCGACCGTCTCGTCGATCGGGATGTCGACCCCGTTCGGCATGGTGTTGACGAGGATGTTGGCCAGGACGAACCGGGCCGTGCCGCCGGCGCCGACGCCGGTCGCCGGCGGGAGCGGGACGGCGTAGCAGACCCCGTCGCCGGACGTCGCCATCGCCCACGGGGTGGCGTCGCCGACCGAGACGGTGACCGTCGAGGGGTCCGTCGTCAGGGTCGTCGGCTTCGGCACCGCATCGGACGGGATGCGGATGGCGATCCTCGAGCAGGGGACGGCGTCACCGCCGTCGTTGTGGGCCGTCACCGTGAGGGTGACGATGCTGCGCCGGCGGTCGTCGACCGAGAACGGCACCTTCGCCGGGTCCACCTCGTAGCGCAGGCGCGTGGCCGCGCCGCCGGGTGTCCCGGCCTCCCCCTCCACGGGGACCACTATCGCATACCGGCTGCGACGCTGCGTGGCGAAGATGCTACGCGAATCGTCCGTTTACCGCAGAACGAGCTCGCCGTCCTCCGCGTCGAGCACGACCCGGTCGCCCTCGCCGAAGCGGCCCTCGAGGAGGGCGACGGCCAGCCGGTCGCCGACCTCCCGCTGGATGACCCGCTTGAGCGGGCGGGCGCCGTAGGCCGGGTCGTACCCGTGGGTGGCGAGGGCCTCCTCGGCCGCCGGCGTCACCTCCAGGGCGACCCGGCGGGCGGCCAGCCGGTCCCGCAGGTGCCGCAGCTGGATCTCGACGATCGGCCCGAGGTCCTCCCTCGTGAGCGACCGGAAGCGGATGAGGTCGTCGACCCGGTTGAGGAACTCCGGCTTGAAGTGGTCGGCGGGGTCGCCCGGCAGGTTCGAGGTCATGATGAGCACGACGTTGGTGAAGTCCACCGTGCGGCCCTGGCCGTCGGTGAGCCGGCCGTCGTCCATGAGCTGGAGCAGCACGTTGAACACGTCCGGGTGGGCCTTCTCGATCTCGTCGAGCAGCACGACCGCGTACGGGCGCCGGCGGACGGCCTCGGTCAGCTGCCCGCCCTCGTCGTAGCCGACGTAGCCGGGCGGCGCGCCGATGAGGCGGCTCACCGAGTGCTTCTCCATGTACTCGCTCATGTCGATGCGGACCATGGCCCGCTCGTCGTCGAACAGGAAGTCGGCGAGGGCCCTGGCCAGCTCGGTCTTCCCGACGCCGGTCGGGCCGAGGAACATGAACACGCCGATCGGCCGGTTCGGGTCCGACAGGCCGGCCCGGCTGCGGCGGATGGCGTTGGCCACGGCGTGGACGGCGTCGTCCTGGCCGATGACCCGCTGGTGGAGCACGTCCTCCAGCCGGATCAGCTTCTGGACCTCGCCCTCCATCAGCCGGCTGACGGGCACGCCCGTCCACTTGCTGACGACCTCGGCGACGTCCTCCTCGTCGACCTCCTCCTTCAGCATCTTCTGGGACGCCTGGAGCTCGGCCAGCCGCTTGGTGGCCTCGGCCACCTGGCGCTCGATCTCGGGGATCTGGCCGTAGCGGATCTCGGCCGCCCGCTCCAGGTCGGCCTCCCGCTCCAGCTCGAGCCGCTTGTTCTCCAGCTGCTCCTTCAGGGTGCGGATGACGCCGATGGCCTCCTTCTCGGCCGACCAGTGGGCCTTCATCGACATGGACTGCTCGCGCAGGTCGGCGAGCTCCCGGTCGAGGGTCTCCAGCCGCTCGATCGAGGCCGGGTCGGTCTCCTTGGCCAGGGCCACCCGCTCGATCTCCAGCTGGCGGATGCGGCGCTCCACGACGTCGATCTCGGTCGGCATCGAGTCGATCTCGATGCGCAGCTTGGACGCCGCCTCGTCGACCAGGTCGATGGCCTTGTCGGGCAGGAAGCGGCCGGTCAGGTAGCGGTCGGAGAGGACGGCCGCGGCGACGAGGGCGGCGTCCTGGATGCGCACGCCGTGGTGGACCTCGTAGCGCTCCTTCAGGCCACGGAGGATGGCGATCGTGTCCTCCACCGACGGCTGGCCGACGAACACCTGCTGGAACCGGCGCTCGAGGGCCGGGTCCTTCTCGATGTGCTTGCGGTACTCGTCGAGGGTGGTGGCCCCGACCATGCGCAGCTCGCCCCGGGCGAGCAGCGGCTTCAGCATGTTGCCGGCGTCCATGGCGCCCTCGGCCGCGCCGGCCCCGACGACGGTGTGGAGCTCGTCGATGAACGTGACCACCTCGCCCTGGGCGTCGGTGATCTCCTTCAGCACGGCCTTCAGCCGCTCCTCGAACTCGCCCCGGTACTTGGCGCCGGCGACCATGCCGGCCAGGTCGAGGGCGATCAGGCGCTTGCCCTTCAGGCCCTCGGGCACGTCGCCCTCGACGATGCGCCGGGCGAGGCCCTCGACGATGGCGGTCTTGCCGACGCCGGGCTCGCCGATCAGCACCGGGTTGTTCTTGGTCCGCCGGGACAGGACCTGGATGACGCGGCGGATCTCCTCGTCCCGGCCGATGACCGGGTCGAGCTTGCCCTGGCGGGCGGCCTCGGTGAGGTCGCGGCCGAAGCGCTCCAGCGCCCGGTACTGCTCCTCGGGGCTCTGGCTCGTGACCCGGTGGCTGCCCCGCACGTCCCGCAGGGCGGCGAGCAGCTGCTCCCGGGTGACGTCGAGGCGGTCCTCCAGGGCGAGCAGGAGGTGCTCGGTCGACAGGTACTCGTCGTGGAGCTCGACCCTGGCCGCGTCGGCCCGGTCCATCACTGCGGTGAGGTCGCGGCTCATGCGGGCCTCGCTGCCGTAGGCCCTCGGGAGCTTGGCGACGGCCTCGGCGGTCCTCGTCCGCAGCTGGTAGATCGGCAGGCCGACCTTCTCGAGGACCGGCAGGACCACGCCCTCCTCCTGGCCGAGCAGGGCCGCGAGCAGGTGGTCGGGGGTGACCTCGGGGTTGCTGTTGGCCTTGGCGGCGTCGACGGCCGCGGTGAAGGCCTCCTGGGTCTTCAGGGTCCAGCGGTTCGGATCGAGCGGCATCGGCACCTTCTCGGGCTACGACTCAGGAAACTTGACAATGAGCGTAACAAGCTTGCCCGCCGGATGCTTCCCTACACTGCGCCGGTCCCACGGGCGAGGGAGGCTCCGGATGGTCCTGGCCGATGTCGGCGACGGTCTCTACAACCTGTTCTTCCTGCTCCACATCCTGTCGATCATCCTCGGGTTCGGCGCCGTGATGCTGAACGGCGTCTACGCCGGCCAGGTCAAGGCCCGCACCGGGCTCGCCGCCCTGGCCGTGGCCGAGGCGAACACCTTCGTCGGCTTCCGGGTGGCCGAGTGGATCATCTACTCCGTTCCCATCTGGGGCTTCGCCCTGCTCGGCCTGTCCGACGGGGTCTGGGAGCTCGGCGAGACGTGGGTCTGGCTGTCGCTGCTGCTCTACCTCGCCGCCCTCGGCATCAGCCACGCGCTCCTGCGGCCGGCCGTCCGCCAGTTCAACACCACGCTCGGGCAGGCTGCGGCGGGCAACGCCGGCGTGGCCCCGGCGAGCGTCCCCGAGCTCGTCGCGCTCGACAAGCGCCTCGCCGCCATCGGCGGCGCCCTCAACGTCCTGGTCCTGGTCATCCTCGTGCTGATGATCTGGAAGCCAGGCAACTAGACGGCCGGGCGGCAGGCGGTGGAGCGACCGGCGGCGGCCGACGACGCCGCCCTCCGGGCCGACGTCCGCCGGCTCGGCGCGCTGCTCGGCGAGACCCTCCAGCGCCAGGAGGGCGAGGAGCTGTTCGACCTCGTCGAGGAGGTCAGGGCCCTCGTGCGCACCGACAGCGGGGCGGCCGCCGCCCGGCTGTCGGCGCTCGACGTGGCGACGGC
>DASWMK010000117.1 GCA_036399815.1 Acidimicrobiales bacterium | reverse complement strand
GGTGAGGAGCGCGTCCGTGGCGGCCTGCGCCGCGGTCCGCGGCGGCGGCGAGCCGTTTGCGGCGGTCACCGGCGCGGCCCGCTGGGGCAGCGCCGCGGCGGGGTCGGCGACGGCACCCCGGCGGGCGGGCAGCGGCCCGTCGGTGGCGGAGGCTGCGACCGGCGCCGGCTGGGGAGCGGGCGCCGCGGCCGGCACGGCGTCAGCGGGCGGCGACCACGGGGCGTCCACGTCGGTGACGGCGGCGTCCTCGAGCTCGGCCGGGCCGAGGTCGACGAGCAGCGCCGGCGGCACGGTCACGACCGCGGTCACTCCGCCGGCGACCGAGTGGGTCAGGCGGACGGCGACCCCGGACCGGCTGGCCAGCCGGCTGACGACGATGAACCCGAGCGACCGCGACAGGCTGAGGCCGACGACCGGCGGCTTGGCGAGGACGGCGTTCGCCTCCTCGATCTGCGCGTCGCTCATGCCGATCCCCTGGTCCGTCACGCTCAGCACGTAGCCGTCACGGGTCAGGTGGCCGACGATCTCGACGCGGGTCTCGGGCGGGGAGAACGCCGTGGCGTTCTCCATGAGCTCGGCCAGGAGGTGGGCGAGGTCGACGGCGACGTTCCCGTCGACGGCCCCGTCGTCGAGGACGAGCAGGTCGACGCGGTTGAAGTCCTGGACCTCGCTGACGGCGGCCCGCACGGCGTCGGCCAGCTGGACGGGCTGGCCCCGGCGGCGGTTCTGCTCGACGCCGGCGAGCACGAGGAGGCTCTCGGCGTTCCGCCGCATGCGGGTGGCGAGGTGGTCGAGCTGGAACAGGTGCTCGAGCGTGTCGGGGTCCTGCTCGGTGGCCTCGAGCTCGTCGAGGAAGGAGATCTGCCGGTCGATCAGGCCCTGGTTGCGGCGGGCGAGCGTGACGAACGTGTCGCCGATGCCCTTGCGCAGCAGCTGGCGCTGCTCGTCGGCCACCTGCGCGGCCACGGCCTGGACCGTGTTGAAGGCGTCGGCGAGCTGGCCGATCTCGTCGTGCGAGTCGACCGGGATCGGCGTCAGCTCGGTGTCGAGGTCCTCGCCGCCCGAGCGGTGGAGGGCGTCGACGAGCGCGGGCAGCCTCTCCCGTGAGAGCTGGTAGGCGGCGGCCGTGAGGCGGCGCAACGGTCGGGTGAGCGAGCGGGCGACGACGAGAGCGAGGACGAGGGCGAGCAGCACGGCGCCGATGGCGACGGCGCCGTAGAGGCGCACGTCGCGCGCCGTGGCCGACGCGACGTCCCTGGCCGACGCGACGAGGCCGTCGGCCAGCCGCCGCTCGACCTGGCGGAGGGCGTCGATCTGGGCGCTCGCCGACTGCTCCCACGTGGCCGCGCCGCCGGTCAGCGAGCCCGCCTCGCCCCGCAGGACGCCGTCGAGCGTCCGCTGGGCGGCCACCGCGTCCCCGGACCGGAGCTGGTCCCGCAGGAGGTTCTCGGCGCCGCCGGTGGCGGTGGCGTAGAAGACGGAGAGCTGGGTGTCGTACCTGCCCGACTGGTCGACCAGCTGCTCACGGTCGCCGTCGGCCAGCTCGTGGGTGGCGAAGACCCGGACGAGGGTGGCCGCCTGCTCGGCGAACAGGGACTTGGCCGCGGTGAGCGCCGTCAGGCTGGTCAGGCGGCCGGCGACCTCGGGCGTGACGCTGGCGGCCGCCGTCGTGAGGTCGGCGATCAGGTCCTCCACGGCCCCGGCGATGCGCCCGTAGAACACCGCGAAGTTGCCGGTCTCGCCCACGCCGGCGTCGACCTGCTCGCGGTACTGGGCGAGCTCGTCGCCGGTGGACCGCAGCGAGCGCCACGAGCCGGACGGACCGAGCAGCGCCTCCGTGGCGGCCAGGCGGTCCTGGAACCGGGCCATCGCCTGGTCGGTGGCCTGCCGCTGGGTGGCCAGCTCCTCGGGCGTGAGGTCCACGACCTGGGCCAGCGACCCGATCGAGAGCAGCATCTCCTTCTGCAGCTCGTGGGTCAGCGACCCGGCAGCTGCGCCCAACTCGATGAACCGGGTGCCGTCGGCCGCCTCCTGCGCGACCTCCAGGCGGTCGGTCGCGCCCCACCCTCCGAGGACCAGCAGCGCGCAGATCGGCGCCGCCAGGATCACGGCGAGCTTGGAGCGGACCTTCATCGTGCGGAGCATCGGCCGTCCTTCATCTCGGCGGGTCAGCGCGCCCCCCGCCACGTCGGCGGCCACCGGATGGCGAGGGCCGGGCCGTCCCGGTTGCCGGGCCGGGACGCGTCCCTATCGTCCCGGGCATGCGGGAATTGAGGCCGGCTGCCGGCGGCTCTGGTACAAGAGCGGGATGGCCACCGCTCCCGCGCTGCGCGGGACGCTCGACGACCTCCCGCTCCCCCACGTCCTGACCCTCCTCTCCCGGTCGCGCGCCACCGGGCACCTCCACGTGCGCGGTGAGCACGGCGGCTCGCTGTGGCTCGACGACGGCGACCTCTACGCCGCGAGCACGGACGGCGGGCCGTCGATGTGGGACTCCTTCGTCCGGACGGGCACCGTCACCGCGGCCGGTTGGGACACGGCGACGACCGCCGTCGCCGAGGCCGGAGGGTCGTTCGCGGACGCGCTCGTCCGGTGGGGTGGCGCGGACGCGTCCTCCGTCGCCCGGGTGCTCCACGAGCGGGTCGTCACCTCCGTGTTCGACCTGATGCTCCGGGCCGGCGCGCCGTTCGAGTTCCTGGCCGACGAGCGGCACCCGGCCGGGCGCTACCTCGGGTTCGCGGTGGACGAGGTGCTCGAAGCCGTCGGCCAGCGGTTGGCCACGTGGCGCGAGATCGCGAAGTCCATCCCGTCCACGGCCGTCGTCGCCCGCATCCGGCCCGAGCTGCCGCGGGGGGTCCACGACGTGACCGTCACCGCGCCGGAATGGCACGTGCTGGCCGCCCTCGACGGCCGGAGGACCGTCGCCGAGGTGGTGCGGTCGCTCGGGATGAGCGCGTTCGACGTGTGCGCCGTGCTGCACCGGCTGATCGTGGGCGGCGCCGTGGAGGTGCTCGACCGCGACCCCGGTGGGCCGGGACGCCCGCCCGGCCGCTGAGCCTCAGTCCTCGTAGACCGGCGGGCGCTGCTCCAGGTAGGCGGCGATCGACTCTCGCTGGTTGGGCGACCCGATCAGGCCGCTGATCGTCTCGTACTCCGCCGCGAAGCCCTCGGCCAGGGACACCTGCCCGGCGAGGTTGAGCAGCGCCTTGGCCCCCCGCACGGCGTGCGGGCTCTTGCCCGCGATCTCCCGGGCGAGGGCCATGGCGTCGTCGTAGGGCGTCGTCGTCACGTGGGTGGCGAGCCCGATGCGCCCGGCCTCCTCGCCCGACACCATCCGGCCGGTCCAGGTGAGCTCCTTGGCGACGTCGAGCCCGACGAGGCGGGGGAGCATCTGCGTGCCGGTCATGTCCGGCACCAGCCCCCAGCGGATCTCCAGTACCGACAGGCGGGCGTCCGGGGCGACGAAGCGGAGGTCGGCGCCGATCGCCAGCTGGAACCCGCCGCCGAGCGCGACGCCGTGCACGGCGGCGATGACCGGCGCCGGCATCTCCGTCCAGACGTGGACCGCCTGCTGGCCGTGGTTCGTGATGCGGCCGTCCCGCCGGCCGAGGTCGCGCGAGCGCCCACCGCTCCCGTCGCCACCTGCTGCGGCGTCGGCGAGCACCGAGAACATCGCCACGTCGAGCCCGGCACAGAAGCCCCGGCCCTCGCCGGAGAGCACGACCGCCCGCACCGAGCGGTCCCCCTTCAGCCGCTCGCCCGTCGACACGAGGGCGTCGAACATGTCGAGGTCGAGCGCGTTGAGCTTCTCGGGACGGTTCAGGCGGACGTCGGCCACCCCTCCGTCGATGGTGCACGTCACCCGGTCGGCCATGGACGGCGACCGTAGTCACCGCGGCGGCGTCCACCGCCAGGACGAGCGCGACGAGCAGGAACGCCGGCGGCATCTAGGCCGCCGCGGCGAGCTCGTAGGCGTCCGCGCCGATGGGCGCCTCCTCGGGATGGCAGGGGCACGGCGGGTCGAGGACCGTGCAGGGGAGCTGCCAGTCGTGGAGGTGGTGGGCGAGACGGCACGGCTCCGGCCCGTCGCCGGTGCACTCGGTGGTGCCGTCGGCATGGACCACGGACACGCCGTGGCAGTGCTCGAGGTGCTCGGTGCAGGCTCGGCAGGTCATGGCCAGGAGTATGCGGAGGGGGTGTGACAGTTACCGGCCGGCCCACCGACGCGGGGCGCCGGATCAGGCGCGCAGGCGGGCGGCGAGGGTCGGGTGGCCGGCGGCGTCGGCCAGGTCGGCCGGCGTGCGCCCGTCGTCGTTCGCCGCCGCCGGGTCGGCCCCGGCGCCGAGCAGGAGGTCGACGAGCGCCTCGTCTCCGTGCTGCGCGGCCGCGTGGAGCGGCGTCCAGCCGCCGTGCTGTGCGGCGTTGACCGGCGCGCCCCGCTCCACCAGCAGCGCGGCGAGGTCACCGTGCCGCCCGGCGACGGCGCTGTGGAGCGGCTGGACGCGCATCGGATTGTCGGCGACGGCCGCCGGATCGGCGCCCCGGTCGAGGAGCAGCCGGGCGGTGTCGGCGTGGCCGAAGAAGGCGGCGAGGTGGAGGGGCGTGAACCCGTCGCCCGACCGGGCCTGCGCCACCCCGCCGTCGGCATCGAGAGCGGGAGCGAGCACGTCGGCGCGCCCCAGGGCGGCGGCGTCGAAGGCGTCGAGCGGCGGGTCGGCGGCCAGGATCGCCTCGACGGCGTCGAGCCGACCGCGGTACCGGGCCTGGAGGACGAGCGAGACGCCTTGGGCGTCACGGGAGGCGGCGAGCGCCGGATCGGCGCGGAGCGCGTCGGCGAGCTCGGCGACATCGGCGCCGGCGGCGAGCAGCGCGAACGGGTCGGACACGACATCACCCCATCTCAGTAGATTGGCTATCTATCCTATGCGCGTGCGAGACGACCCCGCCACCGTCGCCGACGCCCTCCACTCGGCGGCGATCCACGTCCTCCGGCGAGCGAGCGCGGTCGACCCCCAGTCGGGGCTGACGCCAGCCCGCCTGTCGGCGCTTTCGGTCGTGGTGTTCGCCGGGCCTCTCACGGTCGGCGAGCTGGCCGCGGCGGAGCAGGTGCGGTCGCCGACGATGACGTCGCTCGTCAACGGCCTGGAGGCGGCCGGGCTCGTGGCCCGGCAGCCGGCGCCGGACGACGGCCGGTCCGTCCTCGTCGTCGCCACGCCCCGGGGACGACGGGTGCTCCAGCGGGCCCGGGCGCGGCGGGTGGCCGAGCTGACCGAGCGGCTGGCCGGGCTGCCCGCCCGGGACCTGGCGACCCTGCGCCGGGCGGCGGCGCTGATGGAGCGCGTCGCCGCGTCGTGATCGGCGGCGGACTGGTCGGTGAGCGCCGGGATCCCGGCTGGGACGGGTCGGCGGCGGCCGGAGCCCGCGGCGGCAGTCTCGTCAGCCGGCGAGCGGCCCGAGCCCGGCGGCGGTCGGCGGAAACCGGCTAGTACGCGTCGGCGGCGGCCGGAGCCGGCAGCCCACTCTCGCCAGCCGGCGTGCGGCCGGAGCCCGCGGCGGTCCCGACCGGCCGGCGCGCGGCGCGAACGGCCGGCGATCTGGACGGGCCGGCGTGCGGGCCGAGCCGGCGGCGGTGGTCCGACCGACACCGGCGGCGGCACGGCGGGCTCGGCGGCGATCCGTCGGGACGGTGGTGGCCGGTTGGCGGGTCGACGGTGGCGCCGGAACGCCGGTCGGGTGCGTCGTCGGGGCGGGGGTCTGGCAGGCTGGGCTCGTGGACCTGGCGGAGGCGAGGGCCGTGCTCGGGGTGGGCGCCGACGACGACTGGTCGGCCGTGCGGGCCGCCTTCCGGCGCCTCCTGCGGGCCACCCACCCGGACGTCGCCGCCAAGGTGCCCGACGCCACCGCCCGGACGGCCCGGCTGACGGAGGCGTACCGGGTCGTTCGGCTGGCCCACGAGTCGCCCGTCCCAACCGCGCCGGCACCGCCTCCCCCGCCGCCGGCACCCGAGCGGGCGACGGTGGGCGTGTGCGTCGAGCACGGCGCCCTGCTCGTCCGCAGCCCGCGGGACGAGGCGTTCTTCCGCCTCCTCGAGCTCGCCCACGAGGTCGGCGAGGTGACGTACATCGACCAGCAGGTCGGCCTGCTGGAGGCCGTCGTGCAGTTCGAGGGGTACCCGGTGTGCTCGCTGCTCGTCACCCTCCAGGGCCGGGCGGGCGGCACCGAGGCGTTCCTCACCATCGAGCCGATCGAACGGGGGGCGCCGCCGCCCCTCGAGGCCGTCGTCCTCACCCTCGCCGCCCGCCTCGGCGCGCCTGTCCCCTGACCGGGCGCGGGCCCGCCCGCATCGCCCGGCCGGTCCCGCGACCGGGACGGCCGCTATCCGCTGGCGGCGGTGGCGCCGGGTCGGCAGCATCGTCGGGTGGACGGGAGCCCGACCCGACCGGGGGACGACGGCCCGCCCGCCGACACGGCCGACGCACAGGGCGCCGGCGCAGCCGGCGCCGAGGCGCAGAACGCCGGCGCAGCCGAGGCGCAGGCGGCCGGCACCGCCACCGAGGCGCAGGACGCCGCCGCAGTCGCAGACGAGGCCCCGGACGCAGGCGCAGCCGCCGGCGAGGCGCGGGCCGCCGACGCCGCCACCGAGGCGCAGGACGCCGGCGCAGTCGCAGACGAGGCCCCGGACGCAGGCGCAGCCGCCGGCGAGGCGCAGGGCGGGGCCGCCGAGGCGCAGGCGCAGGGAGCCGACGCCGCCGCCGGGGTGACACAGGGCGCCGACGACGGGGCCGCGGCTGCGGCCGCCAGCGGCGCGTTCCTCGTCCTCGCCGCCGGGCTGCGGTTCGGGCTGGCGACGAGCACCGTCGCCTCGTCGCTCTACCTGATCCTCGACGTCGGCCTCGACCCGTTCCAGCTCGTCCTCGTCGGCACCGTGCTCGAGGGCACGATCCTCGCCTTCGAGGTCCCGACCGGGGTGGTCGCCGACGCCGTCTCCCGGCGCCGGTCGATCGTCGTCGGCCTGGCCGTCATGGGCGCCGGGTTCCTGCTCTACGCCGTTCCCCACCTGACCGCCGTGCTCGCCGCGCAGGTCGTGTGGGGTCTCGGGTGGACCTTCGTCAGCGGCGCCGACGTCGCCTGGGTGACCGACGAGGTCGGCGAGGTCGCCGCCCGGCCGCTCTACCTGCGCGCCGCCCAGGCCGGCTACGTCGCCACCCTGGCCGGCCTGGCCACCGGGGTCGCCATCGCCCTGGCCGTCGGGCGCTGGGCGGCCGTCGCCGCCGGCGGGGTGGCGCTCCTCGCCCTCGCCGCCTGGGCGGCCGCCCGCCTGACCGAGACCCGGCCGCCCCGCCGTCCGCCTGCCGGGGCCGCATCGCCCGGCCCGCTGGCCCACGTGAGGGCGACGGCCCGGTCGGCGGCGTCGACCGTCCGCACCCGGCCGGCGCTCCTCGCCGTGCTGGCCGTGGCGGCCGCGGCCGGCGTGTCCACCGAGGGCTTCGACCGCCTTCGCGACCTCCACCTCCTCCGCGGGCCCGGCTTCCCGGAGAGCGCCGACCCGGTCGTCTGGGTCGCCCTCCTCGGGGCGGCGTCGCTGGCCGTCGCCGTGGCAGTGGCCAGCGTCGTCCGCCGGAGGGTCGACCTCGCCGCCGCCGCGGGCCCCCGGCGGGCGGTCGGCGCCGTCAACGCCGCGCTGGCGGCCGCCACCGTGGGGTTCGCGCTGGCCGGCGCCTTCCCGGTCGCCGTCGCCTTCCTCGTCGCCGGCTCGGTCGCCCGCCACCTCGAGGGGCCGCTGCTCGCCGCCTGGGTCAACCGGGACCTCGACCCGGCCACCCGCGCCACCGTCAACTCGCTCGCCGGGCAGGCCGACGCCCTCGGCCAGGTGGTGGGCGGCCCGGCCGTCGGCGCGCTGGCCGCGGCCCGGTCGGTGGCGGCCGCCCTCGTCCTCGCCGGCCTGCTGCGCGCCCCGGCCGCCGCCGCGCTCCTGCGCCGGCCGAGCACCGAGCCGGCGCGCCGACCCGCCTGATCACCCGACTCGGCGGCGGCGCCCCGGCCGGCGATGGGCCCGACCCGGCGGACGCCCCGATCCCGCCGACGCCCCGACGCCCCGACCCGCCTACGTGGGCCAGGTGTGCACCGGCTCGTTGGTGTGCATGTGCTCGGCGTACCGGCGGGTCATCTCGAGCAGGGCCTCGTCGCGGTCCATGCCCTCGTCCTCGTACAGCTTGCGGAACACGGTCGTCTGCCAGGTCGCCCCGTTGCGGTGGGCGAGGCAGCGCTGCTCGATGATCCCGAGGAACCGGTCGCGGTCGGCCGGGTCGACGTCCCAGCGGTCGAGGCCCTCGGCGGCGAGGGGCAGGAGGTGGCGCAGCACCAGCTCGGTCACGGGCACGGTCCCGACGCCCGGCCAGTACAGCTGGGCCTCGATGCCGGCCTCGGCGCCGGCGTAGAAGTTCTCGGTGGCGGCCTGGAAGGACAGCACCTGGCGCAGCGGCTTGGGCGCCTCGGCCAGGGACCGCACGAGCCCGTAGTAGAAGGCGGCGTTGGCCAGCGTGTCGGCGACCGTCGGGCCGGCGGGCAGCACCCGGTTCTCCACCCGGAGGTGGGGCCGCCCGCGGGCCACGTCGTACACGGGCCGGTTCCACCGGTAGATGGTGCCGTTGTGCAGGCGCATCTCGGGGAGGTGGGGCACGTCGCCCCGCTCGAGCACGTCGACGGGGTCCTCGTCCGACACCATGGGCAGCAGCGCCGAGTAGTACCGCACGTTCTCCTCGAACAGGTCGACGACCGAGTCGACCCACCGCTCGCCGAACCACACCCTGGGTCGCACGCCCTGGGCGACGAGCTCCTCGGTGCGGGTGTCGGTCGACTGCTCGAACACGGCGATGCGGGTCTCGGCGTGCAGCTGCTTGCCCAGGCAGAACGGCGAGTTGGCGCCGAGCGCGACCTGCACGCCGGCGATCGCCTGGGCGGCGTTCCACACGTCGGCGAACGCGTCCGGGCTGACCTGGAGGTGCAGCTGGGTCGACGTGGTGGCCGCCTCCATCATGATCGACGACATGCGGGTCGACAGGCGGTCGACCCCCTGGATGTCGATCACGAGGTCCTCGCCGCGGGCGCCGAGGATCTGGTCGTTCAGCAGGGTGTAGCGCGGGTTGTTGGAGACGTTCTGGAGGGTGACGTGCAGGTCCTTGAGGGTCGGCAGGATGCCGATCATGAGGATGCGGGCGTCGAGCTCCTCGGCCTTGTGGAGGGCCCGGTTGAGGCTGGTCCGCAGCTCCTCCTCGAGCTCGCTGAACACGCGGCCGACGAGCTTGTGCGGCGCGATGTTGAACTCGATGTTGAACTGCGCGAGCTCGGTCTGGAAGTCCTCGGACTCGAGGTGGGCGAGGACCTTCTCGTTCATCATGGTCGGACAGCCCGTGTCGTCGACCAGGTAGAACTCCATCTCGACGCCCATGAGCTTGCGGTCGGTCTCGAAGCGCTGCTCGTCGAGCATGCGGCGCAGGACGTCGACGCACCGCTTCACCCTGGCGCGGTAGCGCTGCCGGTCCTCCCGCGTGAACTCGTGCTGGTCGACCTTCTCGCCCATCGCTGTCCTCCTAGCTCGCCCCCACCCGCTGGTCGCCCGCCCACGCCGCCACGAGCCCGCGGAAGTGGGCGACGAAGCGGTCGTGCTCGTGGGGCGGGAACATGGTCCTCACGGTGTCGACGAGGATGCGGTCGAAGTCCTCGCTCTCGGCGAACTCGACCATGGCCTCGTGCGCGTGCGGCAGGTGTTGGCCGCAGAAGTCCTCGTAGCGCTCCCGCTCGAAGTAGTCGTCGGCCATCTGCCGGTACAGGCCGAGCTTCTCGGCGTAGCTCAGGTCGTCCCGGTCGGCGACGTCGAAGTACCGGGCCGTGTCCTGGTCGATGGCCATGCGCCGGCCGGTCGCCGTGCAGAAGACCGACCACTTCACGAGCGCCTCGATGGCCCAGGGGAAATAGTAGTGCAGGCTGGTGACGGCGACGTCGGGACAGGCGTTGGCGTAGTCGATCGGGTGGACCTCGCCGCCGGCGAGGATCGTCTCGCAGGAGTTGAACTCCCAGCGGAAGAACGCGTTGACCAGCCGGCCGATCGTGACCACCTCGTCGCCCAGCTCGGGCGTGAGGAAGTCGTGGGCGACCTGGTACCGGTCGTGCATCGGGCGGTCGGGGTCGAAGCGCATGACCATCGTCTCCGCGCCGATCGACAGGCTGCGCACGAACTCGTCCATCGGCTCGACGGCGGCCTGGAGGTGCATGAGCCGCTCGCCGGACTCGTCGTAGCGGCGGTGGAGCTCCTCGTCGTCGGCGATGCGGGTGACGCCGACCCAGGCGCCGCCGTCGAAGGGCTTCATGTAGAGCGGGTACCCGACCTTCCCGGCCACGGCGCCGAGGTCGAAGGGCCGGTTGTACTTCGCCGCCGTGTACGGGAAGCGGGGGTTCTCCGGCGGCTTCTTGTACGGCAGCATCCACGTGTTCGGGATCTTCAGCCCGAGGCGCATCATGGCGCAGTAGGCCGAGTGCTTCTCCATGGCCTGGAACGTGAACGGGTTGTTCAGCAGGTACACCCGGTTCATGAGGGCGGCCTTCTTCAGCCACTCCCGAGGCACGTAGTACCAGTAGGCCAGCCGGTCGATGACGAGCGAGTAGCGGGGGATGGCGCGCAGGTCGAACGGCTCGATCGTGATCCGCTCGACCTCCCACCGGTGGGTCTCCCCGCCGAGGGTCACCTGCGGCGAGAGGCGGCGGACGTAGTGCTCGAGGGCGGTCGGCCAGTCCTCCTCGGTCCCGAGCAGCAGCCCGATCAGGTGGGTGCTCACGCGTCAGACGAACCGCGGCAGGTGGTGGGCCAGCTGCGCCCGCCACGACGGCCAGTCATGGGGGACGTCGTACCCCCACAGGTCAACGTCATGTCGTATCCCCTTCTCCGCGAGGAGGGCGCCGAAGCGCCTGGTGCTCTCGAGTGCGCCGGTCGTGTCCTCCCACTGACCCTGCCCGCAGACCAGCAGGAGCGACACCCGCCGGCGCAGCCACTCCAGGTGCTCACCGCCGGCGTTGGCCACGTAGGCCATGGGGTTGTTGAAGTAGAACGAGTCGCCCCGCCAGGAGCCGCCGCCGTCGTCCATGTCGTAGACCCCGGAGAGGCACATGGCCAGCGGGAACAGGTCGGCCCGGCGGAGGCAGAAGTTGGCGGCGTGGAAGGCGCCGAGGCTGCAGCCGAGGGTGAGGACCTCGAGCGGCCCGCCGCAGTCGTCGAAGATCCACGGCACGACCTGGTGGACCACCCAGTCCTCGTAGCGCTCGTGGTTGCGGGCCCGCTCCTCCAGGGCGATGGCCCCGTTGCTCCAGCTCTCCGCGTCGTAGCTGCCGACGCAGTAGAGCTTGACCCGGCCCTCGTCGACGAGGTGGGCGACGGCGTCGACCATCCCCCGGTCCTCGAACTGCCACGCCTCGCCGGCCTCGGACGGGAACACGAGGACGGGCCGGCCGTGGCTGCCGTAGGCGACGAGGTCGCCCTCCGCGCCGATGGCCGGCGACCACAGCTTCACGTGCTCCCGCCTCACGACCACATCCTCCCGAGCAGGCCGACCAGGTGCGGGTCGAAGGCGTCGCGCCAGGCGACCCAGTTGTGCGCGTCGCGGACCTCGTGGAGGGCGACGTCGTACCCGAGCGACAGCAGCGCGCCCCGCATGTCGCGGTTGTTGGCCAGGTTCTCCTCCCCCGTCCCGCACGTCATGACGACGGGCACGGGCTCGGGGCCCGGCTCCGCGGCGTGCATCCGGGCGACGAAGCGCACGACCCGGTCGTAGCGCCGCATCCACGACTCGTGCCCGTCGTGGTGGGGCACGAAGAAGCTGCCCGACTGGAGGAACAGGGCGCCGAACGTCGTCGGCCGGCTGCGGTGGACGTGCAGCATGGACAGCGCCCCGAGGCTGGCCCCGATGCCGACGCGGGTGGACCGGTGGCGGGGCCGGGGCGCGAGGTCGTCGACGGCCGGCAGCACGTCCCGGGCGAGGGCCTTGGCGTAGGCCGGCGAGGCCGAGTAGTGCTCGTTGCGGTCGACCGGCGGCAGCAGCGCGGCCCGCATGGGCGGGAGCCGCCCGGCGTCGACCATCCGGTCGAGCATGGCGAGGAGGCCGGAGTAGCGGGCGTACTCGGGGCCGTCGTTGGCGACGAGCAGCGGCAGCCGGTCGTCCGGGCGGGAGCCGGCCGCCGACCAGAGGGTGACCGGCTGGCCGGCGCCGATCGCCGGGCTGTCCACGTGGTGCTCGGTCACGGTGCCGGCGGGCGGGTCCGGGGCGGCCAGCCAGGCCGGCGCCCGGTACTCGGGGAACTCGACGACGGACTTGTGGCCGAACGGGCCGGGGGCGACGAGCGGGTTGCCGGGGTCGCACACGGTCTCGCTGCCGCCGTGCGGGTAGCCGAGCTCGAGGCGGTACTCCATGCGGTCCACCGGCGGCCGCGACACCTGCAGGCGCCAGATGTCCGAGGCGCGGGGCTTGGTGAAGTGGGGGCCGATGCGGGGCCGGGTCAGCTCCTGGCGGAGCATCACGCTGCGAAGCGCGCCGTCGGGGTCGTGGACCCGGAAGGTGACGTCCCGGCTGCGCACCACCGGCCCGACGCGCCGCTCGCCGCTCATCGTGGGCCGCAAGCTACCGCGGCACCGAGCCGGCGGAGTCGGACGGCGCCGCGGCCGCCAGGCGCGGCCGGGCCGGTGGTGGCGCGGGGCCCCGGCGGGCAGCCGGTGAGGTCCGGACCGACGGCCCGCCGGGGCGGTTCCCGCTTCCGACTGAACGACCTCGGCGACCGACGCCTGATACGTGTTTCGTGGCATTCTCGCCGGATGATCGAGGCCGCCGACGCCGAGCTGGTGGGCTGGCTCTCCCCCGTGCTCGACGGCGCGGTCGTGACGTTCGCCCCGCCCGCCCCCCGCCGGGACGGCGCCGGGCTCAGCGTGTACCTCGTCGAGCTGTACGACGTGCCGGCCACGCGGGGGCTGGCCCGCCAGGCCCAGGTCGGGCTGCGGTACCTGGTCACGGCGTGGGCCGAGACCCACGAGCTGGCCCACCGCCTGCTCGGCCGGGCCCTGGCCGCCGCCGTCGACCGGCCGGACGTGGAGGTCCAGGTCGACCCGCCGGGGTTCGAGCTGTGGTTCTCGCTCGGCGTGAAGCCCCAGGCCTGCTTCTTCATCCGGGTCGTCGCCCGCCAGCGGGCTGCGCCCGCCAGCGCCTGGCGGGCCTGACCCACCCCGCCGACCGCACCGGTCAGCGCCGGGCGGCCGGCGCCCGGCCGGGAGCGAGGTCCGGGGCCGGGCCGGCCTCGGTGAGGCGCATGCGCCGCTCGACGACGGGGTCGACCGGGCGGCGGCGCCGGAGGGCGGCCGGGAGGCGGGGCAGCAGCCCGGCGAGCGCGCCGGCGGCGGCCCGGTCGCCGGCCACCGCCGCCCCGGCGGTCGCCACCGTCCGGCCGGCGGCCACGGCGAGCGGCCGGCGCATCCACGCCACCAGCAGCGAGTTGCGGCGCTGGAGGGCGCCCCGGCCGGACTTCCCCGCGCTCGTCGGGTGGTGGTGGGCGACCACGTCGTCCACGTAGGCGAGCCCCCAGCCCAGCCGCTCGAGGTCGATGGCCAGCAGCTCCTCCTCGCCGAGGAAGAAGACGAGGTCGTCGAACCCGCCGACGGCGAGGAAGGCGTCGCGCCGCACGACCGCGCCGCACGACACGAATCCGAGGATGGGCACGCCGGGCAGGTCGGGCGCGGGCGGCAGCGGGCTGGCGGCCAGCACGGCGCACACCGGGTCGGGCCGCTCGTCGTCCCCCACCAGCATGCGGGCCGCGAGCACGGCCAGGCGGGGGTGGGCGTCGAGGTGGTCGGCCGCCGTCGCCAGCGCGCCCGGCGCCCACCACGAGTCGTCGTCGCTGAACGCCACGTACGGCGTCGACGCCCGCTCCACGCCCGCGTTCCGGGCCGTCGCCCCGAGGTTGCGGCCGGCCTCCACGACGGTCGCGCCGGGATGGGCGGCGCGCACGGCGGCCGGCGTGCCGTCCGACGAGCCGTTGTCGACGACGACCACCGGCGGCCGCTCGGGCAGGGCGGCGAGGTGGTCGAGCGTGCGCAGCAGGCCGTCCCGGCGGTCCCTGGTGGCGACGACGACGGTGACGCGGGGATCGGCGGCAGGCATCCCCGCCAACGTTCCCGGGAACCATCCGCCCCATGGCATCGGAGAGCAAGACGACGACGGACCACGACGAGATCCGGGCCTGGGTGGAGGAGCACGACGGCAAGCCGGCGGCCGTGAGGGGCACGGGCGACGGCGACGACCTCGGCGTCCTGCGCATCGACTTCCCGGGCGGCGCCGGCGAGGACCAGCTCGAGCACGTGAGCTGGGACGACTGGTTCGACAAGTTCGAGGAGAACGACCTGGCCTTCCTCTACCAGGAGAAGAAGGCGAGCGGCGAGGACTCGACCTTCTTCAAGCTCGTCAAGCGCTGACGGCGGCGCCGGCTCAGCGACCGCCGGCGACGGCGGCGTCGAGCTGGGGCCGGCAGGCGTCCGGCCCCCGGTCCACCGTGCTGGCGTACCACGCGAACACCGCGTCCCTGGCCAGCGCGGCCATGGCCGCCGCGCCCTCGGCCCGCAGGTGCAGGCCGTCGGCGTACGTCGCCCCCGGCGGGGCCGTGGCGTTCCAGTCGGCCACCACCGCGTTCGGGTACCCGGCCAGCACCTGGTGCAGGGTGGCGTTGGTCGTCGCGTAGTACGGCCTCGCCTCCCTGATGGTCAGCCACAGCACGAGGTCGACGCCGGCCAGCTCGGCCATCACCGCTCGCACCCGCTCGGCGTAGAGGCCGGGGTCGGCGCCGTCGTTGGTGCCGAGCTGCACGACGACGACGTCGGCGATCTCGGCCCGCCGGGCCCGGATCACGTCGACCCCGGCGGCCGTCGACCGGCTGACGGCGGCGTCGACGACCACGTCCCACGGGGCCATCGCCGCCTGGATGGCGCCGACCGCGCCGAGCATCACCGAGTCCCCGAGGAAGAACGCGGCCGGCCGGTGCAGCCCGACGACGACGGCCCCGCTGGCCGTCGTCCACCGCCGCAGGGCCGGCCACCGGGTGACGGCCACGCCGGTGTCGAGGAACAGCGCGTCGGGGTCGGACGGGCTGGCCAGCACCCTGGCGCCGTCCTCGCGGACGCCGATCGCCGTCGCGTCCGCCGGCAGGGCGGGGACGGTCGAGGCGAACCGGCCGCCGAGGTGGTCCACGGGCTGGTCGCCGCCGAGGCCGGTGACGATGGCCGGGACGGACCGGTTGGCGCACCGGTAGGCGACGAGCTCGCCGGCCGGCCGGCAGGCCCCGCCGGGGGCCGACCGGAACACGTCCACGTCGCCGTCGACCCCCCTCGGCGCCGGGCACGGCGGGATGGTCGTCGTGGTCGTCGGCGGCGCGGTGGTCGTGGTCGTCGAGGGGGCGGCCGAGGTCGCCGGCGCCGCGCGGTCGGCCGTCGTGGCCGACCCTTCGCCGCTGCAGGCGGCGGCGAGGACGGCGACGGCGACGGCGGCGGCGAACGCGGCGGCTCGGGGCATGCGGGTGACCATGCTGCCAGCGCGATCGGCCCGGCCACCACGCGCGGCGTTCGGTACCCTGGGCCGGTGGCGATCGAGGAGAGGACGGCGTCACCTGCCGGCCCCTGGATCCGTCGTTCCCTCGGCATCGCCGTGGGCCTCGGCGGCGTCGCCTGCGCCCTGACCGTCCTGTCCCTGTCGATGCGGGCCGTGCTCGACATCGGCGGGTCGTGCGCCACCGGCGGCGTGTACGAGGTGGCCCGCCCGTGCCCCGACGGGGTGGCCCCGCTGACCGTCGGCGCCATCTTCGCCGGCCTGGCCTTCGCGCTCCTCTACGCCATCTCGCTCGTGCCGAAGGGCCCGTCGCTGCTCTCCCTGCTGTGGCCGGCCCTGTTCCTCTCGCTCGGCTGGAACTTCCTCGACTACGGGGTCGAGCCGCCGGGCGGCGACGGGATCGTGTGGGGCTGGGTCGTCTGCGCCGCCATCTTCGCCCTGATCGGCGGCGCGCCCCTGCTCCTCCTGCTCGACGTGCGCCGGCTGCGCACCGTGCTGTGGGGCGACGACGGCCCGGCCGGCTGGCGCTCGGTCGTGCCCACGGCCCCGTTCCGGCTCGACGGCAGCCTCGACCAGCCGGTGCTCCAGTGGCTGGGCGACACCCCCGAGGCCCGGGCGTCGACCAACGGGACGGCGGCGGCCGCCCGCGACACGCCCACCGCGCCCCACGCCAACGGGGTCGAGCCGCCGGCCGACGTGGTCTCCCGGCTGGAGCGGCTGGCCGACCTGCGCCGCCGCGGGGTGCTGTCGTCGTCCGAGTTCGAGGCGGCCAAACGGGAGGTGCTGGAGGGCCGGTGAGCGCCGCGACCCGTGTCTATCTGCTGCTGCTCCAGGTGGCGTCGGCCGGAGCCGGCGTCTGGCTCGGCTTCCGCCTGTTCGACGCCGTCGCCCGCTGATGCCCGACGACGCCGGGGACCTGGTCCTCGGGCCGGTCCTCACCGTCGGGCGGGCCACCGTCCACGTCGGCACGTGCTCGTGGACGGACCCGACCCTGCTGAAGGAGACCGACTGGTACCCCCGCCGGTCGATGAGCGCGGCGGAGCGGCTGGCCTACTACTCGGCGGCCTTCCCGGTGGTCGAGGCCGACAGCACCTACTACTTCCCGCCCGGCCCCGAGCTGGCGAGGACGTGGGTGGAGCGGACGCCGGACGGGTTCCGCATGGACGTCAAGGCCTTCTCCCTGCTGACCCACCACCCGACCAAGCCCGGGTCGCTGTGGGAGGACCTCCGCGACGCCGTCCTGCCCGAGCACCGCGACAAGCGCAACGTCTACGCCGAGCACCTCGACGCCGACGCGCTGGAGGAGGCGTGGGCCCGCTTCGGGCACGCCGTCGAGCCGCTGCACGAGGCCGGCAAGCTCGGCGCGATCCTGCTCCAGTATCCGGAGTGGTTCACCCCGAAGCGGGCCAACCGGGACGAGCTGGTGCGGGCCAGGGAGCGCCTCGGTGACCTGCCGGCCTGCGTCGAGTTCCGGTCCCCCCGCTGGCTGGCCGAGCCCGAGGACCGAGACCGCACCCTGAAGCTGCTGTCCGACCTCGGCTTCGCCCACGTCGTGGTGGACGCCCCGCGGGCGTCGGGCCTGCCCACCGTGCCGGCCGTGACCGCGCCGCTGGCCGTCGTCCGCTTCCACGGCCGGGCCGACGACACGTGGAAGAAGCGGGGCATCACCGCCGCTGAGCGGTTCCGCTACCTCTACGACGAGGCCGAGCTCCGGGAGTGGGTCCCCAGGCTGGAGTCGATGGCGGCCGAGGCCGACGAGGTCCACGCCCTCATGAACAACTGCTACCAGGACTACGGGGTGCGCAACGCCGCCGACATGATCCGGCTGCTGGAGGACGTCGGCACCGTCGCCCCCTAGCCCGGCCGCACCTCCGGGCAGAGGGTCGTCAGCGCCCAGCGCACCCTGGCGTAGGAGCCGTGGAGGACGGCGTGGCCGAAGCGGCTCTCGTAGCTCGCCATGCCGGGGAGGGCGTCGCCCGGCCGGGCGCCGACCTCCACGGACCGCACCTCGGGGCAGCGCTCGAGCGCCTCCGTGCCGGCCAGCCCGGCGAACACGGTGTCGGCGGCGGTGGCGAAGAAGCCGATCCCCCACACCGGCTCGGCCGGGTCGGTGCGGCACGGCGGCGGGGCCGGCACCTCGCCGAGCGGGGCCAGCGCGGTGGCCTCGAAGTAGTCGACCCCGGTGGCGTCGCCGATCAGCTCGCAGAGGTGGTCGCCGGCCAGCCGGGCGGCCACCTCCATGAGCACCGGCCCGCCGGGGGTCAGGCGGACCTCGGCGTGGAACGGGCCGACGTCGATGCCGACGGCGCCGAGCACGGCCTCGACGTAGGCGTGCACGGCCTCGTGCTCGGCCGGGCCGAGGACCGGGCTGCGGACGACGTGGCCGAGCTCGACGAACGCCGGCGGGGCCGACAGCAGCTTCTCGGTGCACGAGAAGAACACGGTGCGGCCGGCGGCCACGATGCCCTCGACCGACAGCTCCGGCCCCTCCACGTAGGCCTCGGCCAGGGCCTGGTGCCGGGCCTCGCGCAGGAGCGGGACGGACGGGCGGTCGACGATGCGGGACAGGGCAGCGGCGAACCCGGCGTCGTCCTCGGCCAGGCGCACGTCGAGGCTCCCGCCGCAGTCGACCGGCTTGACCACGCACGGGTAGCCGACCGGCGAGGTCGTGGCCCCCGGGGGGACGACGACCGAGGCCGGGCAGGCCAGCCCGGCGGCGGCCACGGCCGCCCGCATGAGGTCCTTGTGGCGGGCGGCCCTGGCGGCGGCGGGGTCGAGGCCCCGCAGGCCGAGGGCGGCGGCCGCCTCGGCGGCGGCGACGACGGCGTACTCGTGGCCGGCGAGGACGACGTCGACCGAGCCGGGCGGCAGGCGCACCAGCAGGTCGGCGACCGGGTCGACCGGCGACCAGGCGATCACCTCCGCGCTGGCGGCCGCCGCCCTGGCCGGGAGCGAGGCGGGGTCGCCGGCCGTCACGACCACCCGGGCGCCGGCGGCGCCGAGGCGGGCGACGAGCTCGACCCCGCCGGACACCGGCTCGACCACGAGGACGCGCAGCCCGGCGGCGCCGCTCACGTGCCAGCCGCCGGGGCGAGCGCGGGCCGGCGGGTGGCGAAGGCCAGGCCGGCCGCCGCGACCAGGAGGGCGAGGGCGGCGGCGCCGGCCGCGCCGGCCGACAGCAGCAGGGGGCCGGCCACGGCCGGGCCGACCAGCCCGGCGACGGCCGGCCCGAGCGCGAACGCGCCGATGGCCCGGCCGTCGCGGCCGCTCGCCTCGTCGACGGCGTAGGAGACGGCCCAGGCGCCGACGCCCCGCCAGATCTCGGCCAGCGACACGAGCACGACGGCGACGGCCCCGGCCACGACGGCCGCGGTCGCCCCGGTGCCGGCGCCGACCACGCCGAGGCCGAGCGCGCCCCCGGCCAGGCTGGCGGCCGCCCACCGCAGCCGCCGGCCTCCGGCGCCCAGGCCGGCCACCCCCCGGCTGAGCGGCACCTGGAGGCCGACGACCAGCAGGGTGTTCAGCACGAAGGCCGCCCCGACGAGCGACAGCGAGAGCGCCTCGTGGTCGTCGACGAGGAGCGGCATGGCCACGTTCAGCAGCGGGATGTGCAGGGCGAGCACGCAGTTGGCCGCCCCCAGCACGGCGAGCGGCGCCAGGCGGGGCAGGACGGACGGCGCCGGCCCCCGCCCCTCAGG
Organism: Acidimicrobiales bacterium; assembly: GCA_036399815.1. Lineage (NCBI taxonomy): Bacteria > Bacillati > Actinomycetota > Acidimicrobiia > Acidimicrobiales > Acidimicrobiales bacterium. Next base: position 603 of record DASWMK010000117.1, on the reverse strand, counting down.
CGCACCGGGCCCGGCGCCGGCGTCGGTGGCCGGGACCGTCGCCCGCGCCGGGCGCCGACCGGCGGCCAGCACGGCGGCGGCCACCACGAAGGTCGCCGCGTCCACGGCCAGCACGACGGCCAGGCGGCCCTCGCCGGCGCCCTGGAGGGCGACCGCGCCGACGGCGCTGCCCGCGGCGATGCCGACGTTCGCCACGGCGTGGAGCCGGGACATCGCCCGCACCCGGTCCTCGGCGTCCAGCTCCTGGCCGACCAGCACCTGGAGCACCCCCGACGCCGTCCGGTCGAGGGTCAGCACGGCGACGGCGGCCACCAGCAGCACCGGCGTGGACCGGACGACGAGCAGCGGCAGGATGAGCGCCGCCCTGGCCAGGTGGAGGGCGACGGCGATCGGCCGGCCGCCCCGCCGGGCCGCGGCCCGCGACCCGGGGACGACCACGGCCAGGCCGGCGACGCCGAGCACGCCCAGCCAGAGCGCGACCTCGCCCGCCTCCATCCCGGTGCGCCGCCGGAGGTAGGGCGCCAGCGCCGTGAACCACAGGCCGGTGCCGAACCAGTCGACCAGGTTGGCGACGTCGAGGTCGCGCGCGGCCGGCGAGGGGCC
>DASWMK010000116.1 GCA_036399815.1 Acidimicrobiales bacterium | reverse complement strand
TGCCGGCGGTGGCGGCGGCGGGCGGCGGACCGGGGGCGACGACGGGCCGGCGCCCGGGGTGCGACCCCGCCAGTCCGACGGCGGCTACGGCGCCGCCTACTTCCCCTGGATCACCGTCCGGGACCCGCTCGGCAGCGACGCCACCGTCGCCGTGCCGCCGTCCGGCCACCTCGCCGGCGTGTGGGCGAGGACCGACGCCATGCGGGGCGTGCACAAGGCCCCGGCGAACGAGTCGATCCGCGGCGCGCTCGGGCTGACCTACGTCGTCACCGACGCCGAGCAGGAGGAGCTCAACCCCGTCGGCGTCAACTGCCTGCGCCTGTTCACCAGGGAGGGCATCCGGGTGTGGGGGGCCCGCACGCTCGCCGACGGCTCGAGCGAGTGGCGGTACCTGAACGTCCGCCGGCTGTTCAACATGATCGAGGAGTCGATCGTGCTGAGCACGAGGTGGATCGTGTTCGAGCCGAACGACCGGACGCTGTGGAAGTCGATCCGCAGGGACGTCACCGCCTTCCTGATGCGCCTGTGGCGCGACGGCGCCCTGATGGGCCGGACGCCGGAGGAGGCGTTCTTCGTGCAGTGCGACGAGGAGACCAACCCGCCCGAGGTCATCGACGCGGGGCAGGTCATCACCGTCATCGGGATCGCGCCGGTGAAGCCGGCCGAGTTCATCGTCTTCCGGGTGAGCCAGCACTCGGCCGGGAGCGACGTCGAGACAGGAGCGGCCGTCAATGTCTGACACCGGCGTCGGGACCGCCACCGCCAGCGCCCAGCCGGGCGCGTGGGTCGACCCCTACCGGGCGTACAACTTCAAGCTCGTCATCCAGGGCGTCACCGCCGGCCACTTCACGGCCTGCGACGGCCTCGGGATGCGCCTCCAGGTCATCCGCTACCGCGAGGGCGCGGCGAACGACGTCGTGCACTGCGTGCCGGGGCCGGTCGAGTACGCCGACGTCACCCTGCGCTACGGGCTGACGGCGTCGCGGGAGCTGTGGGACTGGTTCGCCACGGCCGTGCGCGGGCGGGTGCAGCGGCGCAACGTGTCGATCCTCATGCTCGACAGCAACGGCTCAACCGAGGTCATGCGGTGGGACCTGCTGAACGCGTGGATCTCGGAGTGGCGGGGGACGCCGCTCGACGCCCTCGCCCGTGAGGTCGCCATCGAGAGCATCACGCTCGTCTTCGAGAACCTCGAGCGGGCCTGACCGTGTCGCCGCTGTGGGCCGCCCTGCGCCGCCTCCTCGACCGGCGATCGCCGGCGGGGCGGGGCGGCGCGCCCGCCGCGGGAGCGGGCCGGTGGCGGCCGGGCCCGGCGGGCGGGGCGGGGCGGTCGGCGGGCCGTTCTGGCGGGGCCGGGGTTCGCGGGACGGCCGCAAGTGAAGGCGGGGGGGCCGGCGCGGGTGGGACGGCGGGCGAGGGTGGCGCGGCCGGGCCGAGCCCGTGGACCGGCACCGGCGAGGGCGGGGACGCCGGGCGGGGCCCGTGGACGGGGGCCGGCGGGCCGCCGCCGCACTGGGAGGCGCTCGTGCGGGAGCGGGCGCCCTGGTTCCTGGAGGACGGCGGTGCCGGGCCCGGGGAGGCGGCCGCCGAGGGCTGGCCGGGTGAGCGGGTGGGGGCGGGGAACGGCTCGTCCGAGGGGGCACCCGACGCCCGGTCGCTCGACCCCGACGCCGGCCGCGACCGCAGCTCGCTGCGGCGTGGCCCGTCGGGGCCGGGGTCGGAGGAGCGTGCGCCCCGCTCCTCCGGCGAGGGTGGGACGGCGGCGGCCGGGCCCCCGGCTGCGGCCGCGCCGTCCCCCCGGACCTCCGACGAGTCGCGGGGCTGGCGGCTGCGGCCGGCGCGTGGCGACGCTCGGAGCGAGGTCACTGGTGGACCGTGGTCGCGCCGGCGAGGGGCCCGATGGACGGTGCGGCCGGCCGCGCCGCTCGACGGCGGGTCGG
>DASWMK010000115.1 GCA_036399815.1 Acidimicrobiales bacterium | reverse complement strand
CCGGCCGTCGCGCCGGCGCGGCGAGCGGGGCGGCCGGACGGGACGGGCGCACCGAGGGCGGCCGTCGCGCCGGCGCGGCGAGCGGGGCGGGCGGACGGGACGGGCGCACCGAGGCCGGCCGTCGGCCTGTCGCCGGCCCGGCCCGAGGGGCGCGGCGGGCGGCGGGGGTCGGGCGGGAGCGACCGGCGGGGCGGCGCCCCGGCGGCGCCCCGCGAGCGGCGGGCGGCCCCCTCGCGGGCGGGCGCCGAGCGGGTGGGCGCGGCGGTGCCCCTGGCCAGGGGCGAGGGGCCGTAGGGGCTGGTCGTGCGGCGCTCGCCCGGGCGGGCGGGCATCAGCCGCCGCCCTGGTCGGCCGCCGGGCGGTCGGCGCCCAGCACCTCCTCGGCCAGCTCCGGCGACGGGGTGAGGTACACGACGTCGGCGGCCGGCACCATGCCGAGCCGCTCGGTCGCCTCGCGCACGATCCGGTCGGGCGACTCCAGCTCGGCGACCTCGAGCCGCAGGCGCTCGTACCGCGCTTCCTGCTCGGCCACCCGGCGGTCGAGCACGTCGAGCTCGCCCTGGTCGGCGACCAGCACCGTGTGCATGGCGGTGACCCCGAACAGGCTGCCGACGACCACGACGGCCACGAGGGTGCAGAGGATCCTGGCCCGGCGCCGCCGGGCGGCCGGCGACAGCTCGTCGGGGTCGACGACCCGCAGGTCGGGCCGGGCCCGGCGGGGCCGGTCGAGCTCGGGGACGGCGAGGACGCGGGAGCGGACGGTGGTGCTCATGCCGCCAGCCGCTCCACGGCCCGGAGCCGGGCGCTCTCGGCCCGGCGGTTGGCGGCGACCTCGTCGGCCGCGGGCATCCACGCGCCCCGGCGGAGCAGGCGGAACCGGGGCTCGGCCCCGCACGTGCAGGGCAGGCCGGGCGGGCAGGTGCACCCGCCGGTCGCCGCCTCCTTGAACCGCTCCTTCACGATGCGGTCCTCGCCCGAGTGGTAGGCGAGCACGGCGCACCGGCCGCCCGGCGCCAACAGGTCGAGGGCGGCGTCGAGGGCGACGGGCAGCACCTCGAGCTCCCGGTTGACGGCGATGCGCAGGGCCTGGAACGTGCGCCGGGCCGGGTGGCCGTGCCCCCGCCGCCGCGCCGGCGCCGGCACGGCGTCGGCGACGAGCTCGGCCAGCCGTGCCGTCGTGTCCACCGGGCGGGCGGCCACGATCGCCCTCGCGATGCGGTTGGCGAAGCGCTCGTCGCCGAGGGTGCGCAGCAGGCGGGCCAGCTCGTCGCCGCCCCAGGTGTTGACGATGTCGGCCGCGGTCACCGGGTCGCGCCGGTCCATGCGCATGTCGAGGGGGGCGTCGGCCCGGTAGCTGAAGCCCCGGTCGGGCCGGTCGAACTGCGGCGAGCTGACCCCGAGGTCGAACAGGACGGCGGACACCGGGCCGTCGACCACCGACGCCAGCTCGTCGAAGCGGGCGTGGACGAGCCTGGCCCGGTCGCCGAAGGGCGCGAGGCGCTCGCCGGCGGCGGCGATGGCGTCGGCGTCGCGGTCGAGGCCGACGAGCCGCAGGTGGGGCGCGGCGGCGAGCACGGCGGCCGCGTGGCCGCCCCCGCCGACGGTGGCGTCGACGTAGGTGCCGGCCGGGACGGGGGCCAGCACCTCGACGACGCGGTCGACCATGACCGGGAGGTGGGAGAAGGTGGGGGGCTCGCTCATCGGCAGCCCCCCGGCCAGCCGGCGCTCGCCGGGATGTCTCCCCGACTGAGCTCGATGGGCAGCGGGCGGAGTAGGGGCCTTCCATCTGGCTGGCCGAGGGGCTGCGGATGAGCGAACCGGCACCGCACTCAGATCCCGAGCTCGGCCACGGCCGCCGCCAGGCTGGCGTCGGCCTCCTCGGTGATCCCCTGCCACGTGGCCGGGTTCCACAGCTCGATGCGGTCGAAGTTGCCGGTGATGACGACCTCGCGCTCGATCGAGACGAGGGAGCGGAGGTGGGCGGGGATCGAGATGCGCCCCTGGCCGTCGGGGGTGACCGGGTGCGACAGCGAGGCGAAGCGCCGCAGGGCGTTCACGGACAGCTTCCCGGCCCTCGCCTGCTCCTGCATGTAGGTCCTCACCTCCTCGAACGCCGGCGGCGCCCAGAGCGCCAGGCAGGCGTCGAGCTTGGACAGGACGCCGTGCTCGCCGAGCTGGAGCCGGAACCCGGCGGGCAGCACGACCCTGCCCTTGTCGTCGAGCGTGTGCTCGAAGGTCCCGACGAACACGCCGCTCCCTCATCGTCGATCCGATGGTTCTCCAGGCGGCACCCCTTCGAACCACTGCGACCCACGGTATGCCACTTCTCCCCACCCGTCAACCGCGTCCGCGCCGAGCGTGGGGAACTTGCGGGCTCAGGCCGGGAGGGCGTCCCCCAGCGCGGCGGCCACGTCGGCCAGGGGGACGGGCACGCCGGCGGCGACGGCGGCCAGGTCGGCGGCGCCCGCGGCGCGGTCGGCGTCGGCCAGCGCGAGCAGGTCGAGCAGGGGGACGGGGTCCCACCGGCCGAGGAGCGCGCACTGGAAGCGGGCCGCCGCCCTCGTCCGGCGCTGGGAGACGCCGAGCACCTTGGCGCCGCCGACCGTCGCCTCCCCCGGCGCCAATCCCGCGAAGCACACGAGCGACGACCACCGGGTGCGCACCATCGGCCCCCGGTGGACCTCGGCGGCCACCCCGCAGGCGGCCAGCGCCGCGCCCCACGCCGACCCGAGCCACGCCGCCGACCGGGACACGTCGTCGTCCCACAGCGCGTCGGCCCTCGGTAGCACCACGTCCACCCAGAGCACGGCGCCCGGCGCGAGGTGGACGGCCCCTCCCCCGCTGCGCCGGCGGACGACCTCGACCCCGGCGGCGGCCGCCCGCGCCCGGTCGACGACGGCGTCGGGCTGGGTGCTGCCGAGCACGACGGCCGGGCGGTCCACGGCGAAGGTCCACACCGCCCGCTCGACGGGCTCGGGCACGGCGCGGGCGTGGAACTCGGCGGCCGACCCCGACCAGGACTCGGTGCGCCAGGTCAGGCCGACAGCGACGCGTCCGACTCGAGGTACGGGGTCCAGTGCTCGGGCACCTCGCCGACGGCGACGATCACCCAGGTGAGGTGCCGGGGCACGGCCGGGCGCCGGACGAGCGTCATCGACGTCTCGCTCAGGAGCCGGTCCCGCTTGCGGGCGTTGCACGGCCGGCAGGCGGCCACGACGTTCTCCCACACGTGCTCGCCACCGCGGCTGCGGGGGACGACGTGGTCGATGCTGTCGGCCGCCGCGCCGCAGTACTGGCAGCGGGACCCGTCCCTCGCGAACACGGCCCGCCGGTTGAGCGCGGCCCGCCGCCGGTACGGGACCTTCACGAAGTAGCGCAGGCGGATGACGGACGGGACGTCGACGGTGACGTGCTCGGAGCGGACGACGGTGCCGGTGCCGTGCACGACCTCGGCCTTGTGGTCGAGGACGAGCACCACGGCCCGCCGGGCCGGCACGACGCACAGCGGCTCGTAGCTGGCGTTGAGCACGAGTGCCCGGCCCATGGCGGGACGTTACCCGTGCCCGCGTGCCGAGTGCGGCCAGGATCGGCACCAGCGCAGCCAGGCGACGAGGTCGGCCGGGGCCGGCTCCCGGTCCGGGTCGCCGTAGGCCGTCTGGAGGCGGAAGCGCAGCCAGGCGGGGTCGGGCAGGGGCAGGAACGGGCGGCGCCGCCACCATCCCGGCCGGGCCAGGCGGGCGGCCTGGACGGCGGCCGTCGGCCAGAGCGACGGGTGGCGG
>DASWMK010000114.1 GCA_036399815.1 Acidimicrobiales bacterium | reverse complement strand
CCGCGCCGCGCTGACGGCCGCCCGCACCGCCGCCCTCCTCGCCCAGGCCGACCTCGACGCCGCCAGGGCGCGCGCCCTCGCCGCGCAGGCGCGGGCCGCAGGGGCCGGCGCGCTGCTGGCCGGCGCCGAGGAGGTGGCGGGCAGGCGGCAGCGGCTGGAGGCCGCGCTGGGCTCGCCCCCGCTCGACACGCTGGCCGCCGACGCCCTCGCCGCCCTCGGCGGGAGCCCGGTGGGCGACGCCCGCCAGCGCCTGGTCGCCGACCTCGGCGCGGAGCCGCTCGACGCCGCGCTGGCCGCGGCCGAGGGCGCCGTCGCCGCCACCGACGCCGAGGCCGTCCTCCAGGCGGCCGCGAGGCGGGTGGCCCGCCGGGCCGGCGGTCCCGCCGAGGCCAGGGCGGTCCACGAGGCGGCCATGGCCGACCTCGCCGCCCACGTCACGACGGGCCCGGCCCGGCTGGTCGCCGCCCTGGCCGACCTCGCCGCCGTCGCCGCCGCGCCGCCGCTGTCGGCGGAGGCGACGGCCGCCATCGCGGCCGCCGTCGACCCGGCGGCGGCCCAGGCGGTGGCGGCCGCCGAGCGGGCCGCCGCCAACCGCACCCGGCTCCAGGCCGGGGCGGCCGCCGCCGCGGCCGTGGCCTCCGCCTGGTCGTCGGACCTCGCCCCCGGGCTCGGCGCGGCGGCGGAGACGGCCACGGTGGCCGACGTCGGCCAGGAGCGGGACCTGGCCGCCCAGGCGCTGGCCGACGCGGACGCCAACGCCCCGCCGGCGCCGACGGCGGCCGAGCACGACGCCATGCGGGCGTGGGCGGCGGCCGTGCCCGACGAGCGGTGGGACGCCGTCGCCCGCTACGCGTCGGCGGTGGCGACGGTCGGCTCGCTCGCCAACCTCGACCCGGCCGACCTCGTCGCCGCCGTCACCGAGGCCGACGCGGCCGAGGCCGAGGTGGTGGCGGCCGCCGCCGACGACGCCGACGCGAGGGCGGGCCTCGACCCGCCCGGCGCGGCCGCCGCCCGGCTCGAGGCCCGGCGGGCCACGGCCGGCGCCCGCCTGCTCGCCGCCGCCCAGCAGGTCGGGGCATGAGCGCGACCGCCACCCAGCCGGCGGCGGCGGCCACGGCCGTGCCGACCGCCCTCCGCAGCGAGCCCTTCGTCGCCCTCAACCACCACTTCGGGATGCTCCTCGGCGTCGAGGACTTCCAGACCGAGCAGGCCTACCACCGCGGCCAGCAGCGCCTCGCCACCTCGTGGCTGCACGGGGCCGGGGTGGTGTGGGGCCTCGACGTCACGGCCGACCTGGCCTCGGGCGAGGTCCGCATCGCCCCCGGCCTGGCCTTCGACGGCGCCGGCGCCGCCCTCCACGTCGACCGGGAGCTGTGCCTCGGGCTCGGCCCGTGGTTCGACGCCCACGCCGGGGACCCGGGGTTCGAGCCGGCCGAGGACGGCGGCGAGACGACGTTCACCGCCGACGTGGTCCTCCGGTTCGCCGCCTGCCTGTCGCGGGCGGTGCCGGCCCTCACCACGCCCTGCGACGGCGCCACGCCCGGCGTCGCCTACTCGCGCGTGCAGGAGACGGTCGAGGCCCTGCTCGTCCCCCGCCCGGCGGGGGGCACGGAGGGCCCCGGCCGGAGCGCCGCCGACCCGGCGCCCGGGCCCTACCACCACCTCCGCGTGCTGGCCGGCCTCGACGACCCCGCCGGGGACGACGACCCGCCCGGCGCCGGCGGCGGAGCGGCGTTCCACCGGGCCGCGGTCCTCGACGAGGTGGCGCTGCGGCCGGCCACCGGCGACGGCGGCGCCATGGCCCGCACGCCGGCCGTCGACGGGGACGGCGTCCTCCTCGCCACCCTCGACGGGGTTCGCCTGCGGCCGGCGGCGGGCGGCGGCTGGGAGGTCGTGGCCGTCCCCGTCGACCGCTTCGTCCGCCCGGTGCTCGTGGCCACGACCGCGCTCCAGGCCCTCGTGGCCGCCGCCCTGGCGCCCGCCCCGGCCGGCGGGCCCACCGTCGACCCCTCGTCCGTCGACCTCGCCGGCGACACGCTGACCTTCGCCTTCGACCGCCCGGTCCTCGCCGGGTCGCTCGGCCCCGGCTCGATCGTGGTGACGAGCGTCGGCGCCGGCGGCTGGGAGGTGCTCGACGTGGTCTCGGCCACCCCCGACGGCGGCGGCTCGACCGTCACCGTCCAGCTGGGCCGGGACCCGGGCGCCACCGTCGTCCGGGTCGTCGTGCGGGGGACCGGCGCCACCCCTGTGCTCGGCGAGGACCTGTCCGTCGCCGGCGTCGACTTCACCCGCGTGCTCGACCGGAGGCAGTAGCCATGGTCCCGACCATCTCCCCGACCGGCCCGGTCGTGCTCACCGGCGAGCAGCCGGGGATCACGATCGTCCCCGCCTCGACGCCGCTCGCCCGGCTGAACTACTTCGACGGCCGGTTCCTCCGGGCGGCCGACCTCCAGGGCGACCAGGGCTACCTGCGGGCCCTCGCCCACCTCGCCGCCGCCGCCGGCGGGAGCGGGGTCGTGGCCGGGCTCGACGTGTCCCTCGCGGCCGGCTCGCTGCGGATCGGCGCCGGGCTGGCCTACGACGGCTCCGGGCGACCGGTGCTCCTGCCGGCCGACGTCGACGTCGCCGTGGCCGACCTGCTCGCCGCCTCGGTCGGGAGCCCGCCGGCGCCGGCGTCGACCGACCCGCTCGGCGCCACGTTCGACGACTGCGCCACGCCGACCGTCGACCCGACGACCGGCCTGGTGGCGTCGGCCGACTGGTTCGTGGTCGTGCTGTGCCACGCGGAGGCCCTGTGCGGCGAGGCCGACGTGTACGGCCGCCTGTGCGAGGACGCCTGCGCCACGACGACCGACCGCCCGACCAGGGTCGAGGGCGTCGCCGTCGTCGCCCGGCCGCTCGTGCTCGACGTCGCGCTGCCGGCCTCGACCGCCTACCCGTTCACCGGCGCCCACCTCCGCTCCCGGCTCGCCTCCGCCGCCTTCGAGACCGAGCGCCGCCGCATCGCGCCGCTAGCGTCCGGCAGCGGCCTCCGCTCGGCCGCCTGGTGCCGGGGGGCCGAGCTGGTCGGCGTCGACTGCGTGCCCGTCGCCCTCCTCGTGCGCAGCGGCGCGGCGGTCGCCTTCGTCGACGCCTGGACGGTGCGCCGCGAGCGCGTCGAGCCCCCGCCCCAGCGGTGCTGGGACGGGCGCCTGCGACGCCGGCCGTGGGACGTGTTCCTCGCCCAGCTCGCCCAGTTCCAGTGCCAGCTGGCCGACCTGCTCACCGGCGGGCCCGGCGACGCCCCGGCCGGCGACCGGTGCACCGACCTCGCGGCCGCGCTCGCCGAGGCCGAGAAGGCGATGGCCGAGGTCGCCGGCGTGCTCGAGAAGGAGGGCGGCGAGTCGGCGCGGGCGCTGCTCGGCCACGGCACCTTCCTGGCCCTCGGCGAGACGCGGGCGAGGGTGCGGGAGGCGCTCCAGGGCTCCACCGGCAGCGGCCAGCGGGTGCTCCTCGACGGCGGCATCGTCGAGCTGCCCCCGGCCGGCTACCTCCCCGTCGACCCGGCCTCGGCCGTGGCGCTCGAGGACCAGGTGCGGCGGCTCGTGGGCGAGGGGCTCGACCTCCGGTTCTGCGCGGTGCCGGCCGACGCCGTCGCCCACGCCCTCGACGAGGCCCGCCACCTCGACCGCATCTCGCTCACCGCCGGCCTGGACGACCCGGAGCGGCGGCCGCCGGTCGACGTCCTCGTGCCCGACGGCACGGTCGTCGGCGGCGCCGCCCCGCCGTCGCCGGTGCGGTCCTGGTCCGCCGGCTTCGAGCTGTACCCGGCCCGGCCCGAGCGGGGCTTCGCCGGCGGCCGGCTCGACGACCTGAAGGCCGGGGAGGTGGCCAGCACCGCCTCGCTGCGGGGCCTCGCCACCGCCGACCCGGCCATGCGGTCGGGGTTCGCCGTCCACGCCGCGGCCGCGAGCGAGGTGCCGGCCGGCGTCGAGGCCGGCGCCGGGCTCGCCATCAGGACGATCGGCGCCCGCATGGCGTCGGCCGGCGTCCGCAGCCGGCCGATCGACGTGGCCGACGTGCCCAGGGTGCGGGCCGCGGCGGGGGCGCTCGGGGCCGACGCCGGGGTGGTCCTGCGCCTCAGGGCCGAGGGCGCGAGGGCGGCCCGCCGGGCGCGCGAGCGGCTGGTGACGCAGCCGGCGCGGGGCCGCGACACGGAGGCGGCGGTCGCGCCGGCCGGCACGCGGGTGGCCGCCGGCTGGCTGCGGGTGAGGTTCGACGCCGACCCGACGGCCGCGGCGACCGGCGACGTCGTCGGCGTGGCGATCGAGGCCGCCGCCGTCGTCGCCGTGGACCTGGCCGAGGGCAGCCGGCTCTCGGTGACCGGCGACCTGTTCGTCGAGTCCGTGAGCGGGGACGGCCGGTGGGTGACGGGGACCCTGCGGGGCTCGTCGACCACCCGCGACGTGGGCGGGGCCGACCAGACCCGGTCGGTGCAGCTGCCGACCACCATCGAGCCGGTCCCCGCCCAGCCCGGGACGCGGGTGCTCCGCATCACCGTCCAGCTCCCGACCGAGCGGGGGACCGCCCTCGTGGTCGAGCTCGCCATGGCCGGCGACCTGGCCACGATCACCGGCAACGTGTCGCTCGCCTTCGTCAAGGGGACGCGCACTGACCGGCGCGCCGTCGACGTCGGCGCCGGCACGACGTCCGCGTTCCCGATCGTCGAGGCGTCGCTCGCCGCCGACCCGGCCGTGCTCGACCCGGCCGCGGCCGAGAACGCGCTCGCCAGGAGCGCCGTCGCCATCCTCGGCGAGGCGTTCGACGACCCCTCGTTCGCCCCGACCGCGCTGGCCCGCCTGTTCCCCGGGCAGGTGACGGCGCCGCCCGCCGTGGAGCGGGTCCGCCCGGTGACCGACTGGGTGCTGTTCCACCGGCGCAGGGACCGCCGGTGCGCCGGCGCCCTGCCGCCCCAGCCGGCCAGGCCGGACCGCCGCTTCGACGTCTACGCCGCCGACGTGGCCGGTCCCGACGAGGCCGACCTGCTGCGCGCCGCGCTCTACCGGGACGACGAGGCGACCCTGAAGCGGCTCGGCCTGCGGCGGGTCGACGCGGTCACCTTCGCCGGCGGCACGGCCACCCTGACCTCCAGCGAGGCCGCCCTGGCCACCTCCTGGGCGGCGGCCCAGCCGGGACCGGTCGTGACCTACGGCGCCATCGGCACGAGGGACGGCGGCGACGGCCCGGCGGTGGAGGGCGACCGCCTCGCCCGCCTCGTCGACCGGCTCGGGTCGGTGGCGCCGACCGGCGCCGTGCCGACCGACCTGCTCGGCGCCGTGCCCGCCGCCCTCGACCGTCCCGGCATCGACGGGGCCGTCGTGGTCGGGACGGGCCGGCCGGTCGTGACGACCTGCATCGACGTCCGCGAGCCGAGCGACCTCGTCGGGAGGCCGCGCCTGCTGCGGCAGGGCACGTCCGCCGAGGTCCTGGTGCCGTCGACGCGCCTCGGGAAGGTGCGGTTCGAGGGCATCCACGCCAACCCCGACGACCTCGCCGCGGTGAGAGCCGCCTGGGAGGAGGGGCACGGCCTGGTCGACGCGCTGATCTCGGCGCTCCACCGGTCCGGCGACCCGGACGCGGGGACGCCGGAGGAGCGGGCGGCGCGGGTGGCGGCCGTCGCCGGCGTCTTCCCCGGCATCAAGCCGCCCGGCGACCTCGCCGTCGAGGCCGACCTGGGCAGCGACTGCCCGGTCGTGATGCTCGTGTTCCAGCAGCCCGACAACCCGTTGCCCAGGGACCGCTCGACCGGGACGAGGATCGTCGGCGGGTCGATCCGGCACTGGTCGATGTCCGAGCCGAGGGACGCCGAGCGGGTGCAGGTGGGGGGGATGCCGCTCCGCGACCTGGACGAGGCCCGCCTCGACGAGCTCGAGCGGGACGGCGTGGTCCAGGCCCTCGGCGTGGTCACGTGGGCGGCCGGCTCGCCGGACCTCGGCGTGTCCACCGTGCGCACCATCGCCGACGCCGGCCTCGACCCCGGGACGCTCAGCCGCGTCGTGGTCGTCGTGCCCGAGGGCTACGAGGACCTCGGGTTGGCCGAGGAGCGGGCGAAGGGCGTCGTCGCCCGCGCCGGGGGGCAGCTGTCGGGGCAGGACGTCGTCGTCGTGGAGGTCCCCGGCGAGGTGCCGGGCGGCGCCATGGACACGGTGACGTTCCTCCTCTTCGACCGGGGCTGAGCCGGTGGGCGACGGCGCGTCCCGGGCCAGGGCCTCCCCGGCCCGCACGGCGGGCGCCGGCGCGGCGCGGGCGGCCCGCCGGGGACGGCCGGCGGCGGTCGCCCGGCGGAGGAGCGCCGACGCGCCGCTCCTCCGCACCGCGGTGGCGAGGGCGGCGTGCGGGTGCGCCACGGGCGCCTGCCGGTGCGGCGGCGGGTCGCCGGTGGCCAGGCAGGCGGCCGACGGTGCGAGGGCGGGCGGCGGGATCGAGTCGTCGACCTCGCCGCTGCCCGACGCGCCGGTGCCGTCGGCGGTGGCCGAGCCGGCGGCGCGGCCGGCGGCACCGGTGGACCGCGCCCTGGCCGAGCCGGGCGAGCCGCTGGACCCCGCCCTCGGTGACCGGTTCGGCGAGGCGCTCGGGGTCGACCTCTCGGGCGTGGAGGTCCACCGGGGCGGCGCCGCCGACGAGGCCGCCACCGCCCTGGACGCCCTCGCCTTCACCGTCGGCTCCCACGTCGTGCTGGCGGGGACGGCGCCCGACCCGGCGACCCCGGAGGGCGAGCGCCTGCTCGCCCACGAGGTCGCCCACGTCGTGCAGCAGGGCGGCGCGCCGGGCGAGGGCGCGGCCGAGGTGTCGCCGGCCCCGCCCGCGCCGGCCACCACGCCGGCCGGGCACGTGGTCGTCACCCGGCCGACCGACGCCGTCGAGGCGGAGGCCGACCGCGTGGCCGACCGCATCACCGGCGGGGCGACGGCGGCCGTCACGCCCGCGTCCGCCGGTGCCGTGGCCCGCCAGTCCCCGCCCGCCACCGCCCCGGCGACCGAGCCCCGGCCGGCGATCGGCAACCTCCCGCGGATCACGGCGAACCTGATCCACCTCGTGTTCACGTACCCGGACACGACCACCCGCTTCGCGGCCGGGCCCAAGCCCCGCCAGGGCATGTACCTCGTGGCCGTCGCGCTCACGTCGGGGCAGGGCGACGAGGCGACCCTCGCCAAGATCGTCGCCCACATGGCGGGGCCCCTCGGCGCCCAGGCCATGGGGAGCCTCGCGGGCACGTCGGCCGGCGACGAGATCGTCGGGGACGTGAAGGTCGACGGCGCCGTGGCGCTGCCCCTCCTCTCGTGGCTGAAGGCCGAGGGGATCACGCCGCCCGTCACCGACGACCAGCAGGAGGTCCTCCGGCTCGGCACCTACGCCCGCCAGCTCCTCACCCGCTTCCACGACGAGCCCGACTTCCGGGAGGCGGTCCTCCCCGGCCACCGGTTCCCCGCCTGGTACACGATCGACGTCGGGATCACCGACCTGCACCGCTACGGCCGCCTGCTCCGCGCCGCGGTCGCCGCCTACGAGGCCCACCTCGCCCAGCCGGCCGACACGGCCAGGCGGGACGACTTCCACGTGGCCGCCGCCGCCCTGTTCTCCGCCGTGTTCGAGCCCATCACCGTGATGGAGGCCGTCCGCAAGGACGTCGCGCTGGTCACCGAGCCGGCCTACGTGCTCATCTGGCCGCCGCCCGGGTTCGAGCGGTGGGCGGCCGCGACCACCGCCCGCGACCCCGACGCGGGGCCCATGCCGACCTGGACGACCGCCGCGCCCGCCACCGCCGACGTGGACGCCCGCTACGGGCCGTCGTTCCTCGCCTTCCTGTCGACCCAGCGGGAGCGGTGGAGCGGGGCGACCAAGCCGGGCGGCACCGACGAGCGCAAGAAGCTGCTGACGACGTTCTTCGCCTGGGTGCCCCAGGCGAGGACGACCCGGCCGGGCGACATCCAGCTGACCGACGACCCGGCCACGTCGAACCTGCCGCCCCACCCCGCGTCGCTCAGCGTCCACCCGCCGCTCGGGGCGTTCTTCGACGCGTCCCTCGACGGCACCTACCGCTACGCCATGCAGCTCGCCTTCCCCGACGTGTTCGAGGCCTTCACCCGCTACGACTTCACGTGGGGGATCAAGAAGCTCCCCGACGAGCAGGTGGCGACCCTGGCGAAGAGCGCCTACAAGACGCCGTCGACCGGCGCCGTCACCCGGCAGGAGCTGAAGCGCTGGGCCGCTCGCTCGGCCACGGACCTCGAGCGGGCCGTCGGGGGGCTGATGGCGAACGTCGGCCAGGCCGGCGCCGAGCTCGAGCTGGTCGCCGTCAACAGCCTGTTCCGCCTGCTCGGGGCGATCACCTGGGACGTGCTGCGGGACCTCACCCGGCCCCGCAGCGAGCGCGACATCGTGTTCACCGAGGGGGCCGGCCTCTACGTCGTCGCCTGCACGGCGTCCCAGCAGATCCAGGGCAAGGGCTTCGTCCGGGCGCCGGCGACGGCGTACATGCCGGCCGTCGTCAAGACCACCGAGGCGCTCGCCGAGAGCACCCTCGACCTCGTCGTGTCGATGCGGGAGGCCGACCGCCGGCGCCTCGACGAGCTGCGCAAGGAGCTCGACAAGAAGCCGCCGCCCCCCGACTACGAGCAGAAGCGCGAGGAGGCCGAGCGCCTCTACAAGGTGCTCGAGTCCTACGGCGGCGCCCTGGAGCAGCAGCTCGACGACCTGCGGAAGCGGCGCAAGGCGCTCGAGGGGCAGGCCGGCACGGAGGCCGACCGCAGCCTGCTCGACAAGCAGATCAAGCGGCTCGAGGAGACCCTCGACACGAGGGGCGCCCGGGCGGCCGCGCTGACCGGCGCCACGCCCATGTCGGCCGTGTTCACGAGCGACGAGGGGTCGGTCGTCGCCCTCGCCCTCGAGGTCGCCAAGGTCGGCGACACCCACGACGACGCCGGCAGGAAGACGGGGGAGACGTGGTACGTCTCCGACCTCACGACGCCGACGAGCGACGATGCCAAGCGGACGGCGCCGACCGCGAACGAGGCCATCGAGGCGGCCCTCGTCGCCATCCTCGAGGACATCCACGGCTACGGCTATGGCGTCGTCGCCGTGCAGTTCCCGGGCGGCGCCCGCAAGACGATCAAGATCGCGAAGAGCAAGGGCGCCCTCGTCATGGAGACGATGGAGCACGTCGCCACGGCCCTCGCCGTGGCCGCCGTGGCCGCCGCCCCGTTCACCGGCGGCGCGTCGCTCGTGCTCATGCTCCCCGCCGGGATCATCGGGGCCGTCCCGAGCGCCTACCGCATCGCCAGCCGGGCCGAGTCGGGCAGCCTGCGCTTCGACCTCGCGCTCGCCATGGACGTCGTCAACGTCGTCGGCGCGTTCGCCGGGCTCGGCGAGGTCACCACCCCGCTGCGGATGATCCGGCTGTCCCAGGCGTTCCTCATCATCGGCGCCGGCGCCAACGGCCTCGGCGTGCTGCTGATGGGCGCCCAGATCGCCGAGCAGATCGAGGCGCTGAAGGACTCCGGCTACCCGCCGGGGCTGCGGCTGGCGAAGACGATGGAGATCGTCGGCAACGCCCTGCTCCAGGCCGGGATCATGGTCGGCGCCACCCTCGCCCAGCGGGCGAAGTCGAGGGCGAGGGAGCAGACGATCGCCCACTCGGCCGGGACGAAGGAGGGCACGCTCGCCCACCAGTCGTTCGAGTCGTGGCTGAACAGCCTGAAGGAGGGCGCCGACCAGATCAGGGCCGACCCGGCGGTGTACGAGGCGTTCCGCACGATGGACCCCGAGGTGCGCAGGGCGATCACGCTGTGCGCGTCGCTGTGCATCCCGGTGCCTCCGCCCAAGCCGGCCGTGCTGGCGAAGATCCACGACTTCATGCGACGGCTGAACCTGCCGCCCGACCACCCCGGCCTCCGCGAGTTCCTGTACGACCAGCGCAACCGGAGCGACCCGACGCTCACGAACTCGGCCGACGCGCTGGCCGCGGTCAAGAACATGGCGGAGGCGCAGAAGCTGTTCGACACGGCCATCGCCAGCTGGGCCGTCGCCAAGGGCCTCACCGCCACCAAGGTGAACGGCCGCTGGCGGGCGACGAGGCCGGACGGCACGGTCGTGCGCGAGTGGACGGTCGACACCCACGGCAACCTGACCGGGAACCTGTCGACCGACGGGTTCTACGAGTCCCACCACGGCATCCAGGACGCGTGGGCCCAGGACCGCGGCATCCCCGGGTACGGGCGCGACGACTGCCCTGCCATCCTCTTGCGCGACAAGTACGCCGGGAGCCCGCACCAGCGGATCACCGCCCGCCAGAGCGGCCGCCGGGCCGACCGGGGCAAGCGGTCCTACGTCGAGGAGCGCCAGCTGATGCTCGAGGACATGAAGCGGGCCGAGGTGCCCGACACGGTGGCGTCGGACCTGCTGGCGAGGTCGGACGCCTACTTCGAGGGGCTCTACCGGGCCTGGGAGGCCGACCTGCGGTCGAAGAACGTGCCCCAGGGCACCATCGACGCCACGCTGAACGGCGTGTTCGGGAAGGCACCCCCGTGGTGAGCGTCGTGGACGAGGTGATCGACCGGCTGGCGGCCCTGCCCCGCCCGCCCCTGACCAGGCGGCCGCCGGCCGACCCCGCCGCCGTCGACGCCGTGGACCGCGGGCGCGACCTCCGGCTGCCGGCCGACGTCCGCCGGCTGCTCGCCTGGTCCGACGGGTTCGGGCTGGCCACGTCGCCGACCGCCTTCGACCTGTGGGGGGTCGACGACCTGCGCATCCTGAACGACGACGAGCCCTACCGGAAGGACGTCCCGGGGATGACGCTCGTCGGCGGCGACTACGGCGGCGGCCTGTACTTCCTCGACCCGGCCGGGCGGCTCGGGCGGGGCCATGGCGCGGTGTTCCTCGTCCACGCCGGGTCGCTCTGGTTCCCGGACTCGAGGCACGTGGCCGGGTCGGTGGCCCACGCCGTCCGGCGCGCCCTCGACGGCGAGGACCTGTGGGCCGAGCCCCGGCTGGGCCCGGGCGCGGGCGACGCCTGACCGGCGCTACGCGTCGACGAGGCCGAGCAGCCGGGGCGACGGCTCGAGGCCGACGCAGCGGCGCAGCGACTGGGTGAAGCTGGCCACCGCCCGGGCCGCCTCGGCCCGGTTGCCCTCGGCCAGGTGGGCCTCGACGAGGACCCGGTGGGCGCTCTCCCGCAGCGGCTCGGCGGCGACGGCGGAGAGGGCGACGTCGATGGCGCGCATCGTCTCGCCGTCGGCCGCCAGCCGCCGGGACACCGCTTCCAGGGCGTGGAGCCGGAGCTGGCGGAGCCGCTCCCGCTCGGTCAGGACCCAGTCGTCGTGCCAGCCGGGCAGCAGCTCGCCCCAGCGGAGGAGGCGGTCGACCTCGCCGGGCGCCGCCGTGGCGCCGGGCTCGAGGACGCGGCGGGCGCCGGCCAGGGCCTCGGGGTAGTCGACGGCGAGGCCGCCGGTGAGGCCGACCTCCAGCCCGGTGACGACCACCACCGCCTCCCTGGACGGTCCGAGGCGCCAGACGGTGGCCCGGAGGTTCGCCGCCGCCCGGTCCTCGGCCGTCTCCGGCCACAGCGAGCCGGCGACGTAGCAGCGGGGGAGCGGCCGCCCGGCGAGGGCGAGGAAGGCGAGCAGGCGCTGGACGGCGAGCGGCGTGTCGACGGGCGCCCCGTCCACCTCCAGCCCGAACCCGCCGATCAGCACGAGCGACGACGGGACCACCGGTGCGGTGGCGCCTCCGGCGACGGACCCTCTCACGGCTCCCCCTCCTCGTCCGGGTGCTCGGGCTGGCGTCAGGAGAACTCGCGGCGCGTCGCGGGCGCGTCACCGGCCGACGGCTCGGGCGAGGCCAGCTCCTCGAGCCACCGCCGCACCGTGGCGACCACCTCGTCGACGCCGGCCACCCCGGCGTTGAGGAGGCAGGCCGACCGGTCGGGCTCGGCGGCGAGCACGCGGGCGCGGACGTCGGGCGGGGCGGTCGCCTCGACCCACACCCGCAGCAGGAGCACACCGCCACGGCCCCGCCCGCCGCGCTCGTCGCCCGGAGCGCCGTCGCTCACCCGCGGACCGTGCCACCGCCGGCGTCGCGCCGCTGTCGCCGACCGGTCGCGCCGCCGTCACCGCCCGAGCGCCCGGCGCTCGAGCGCGTCGAGCAGGGGGGACGCGTCGACGCCCATCTCGTGGCGCAGCAGCCGGCGGTACAGGTCGCACTGGCGGATGGCCTCGGTGCGGTTGCCCTCGGCGAGGTGCGTCTCGACCAGGCTGCGGTGCGCGCTCTCGCGCAGCGGCTCGGCCGCCACCGCCGCCAGCCCGGCCTCGATCGACTCCCCGAACCGGCTCTCGGCCCGCAGCCGGGCGGCGAGCGCCTCGAGCGCGTGGACCCGCAGCTGGCGCAGCCGCTCCCGCTCCACGACGACCCAGTCGTCGTACCAGGCGGGCAGCAGGTCGTGGAGGAGGGGACCGACCCGCAGGTCGGCGGCGGCCACCGGGACGGTGTCGACCAGGCGGGCGGCCAGGGCGACGAGCTCGTCGACGTCGCAGCGCAGGGACGGGTCGAGCGAGATGCGGTGCTGGTCCGGGCGGACGAGGGCGCGCACCTCCGCCGGCAGTCGCCACAGCGTGGACCGCACGTTCGCCGCGCTCCGCCGCTCGTCCCGCTCCGGCCAGAGCACGCCGGCGACCGTCGAGCGGGCCACCGAGGCGCGGTTCAGCGCGACGACGGCGAGCAGCCGCTGGCACGGCCTGGACAGCTCGACCGACGCCCCATCCACCTCGAGCTCGAACCCGTTCAACAACGAGAGCCGGGGCATGCCCGTGCCGGACAGTAGCGCCACCCGCCCGAGCGGTCGGCGGGAACCGGCGACCGGCCTACCGTGGCCGCCATGTCGTGGCTGTTCGCCCGGGTCTACGACCGCCTCACTGCGCAGATGGAGGAGGCCTGCCTCGAGCGGTGGCGGGCCGACCTGCTCGCCGGCGTGGAGGGCGACGTGCTCGAGATCGGGGCCGGCACCGGCCGCAACCTCGCGCACTACGGCGCCGGCGTCCGCCGCCTCGTGCTGACCGAGCCCGACCGCCACATGCGCGAGCGGCTGGCCGAGCGGGTGGCGGCCGAGCCGCCGGCGGCCGGGCGGGTCGAGGTCGTCGACGCGCCCGCGGAGCACCTGCCGTTTCCGGACGGCGGGTTCGACGTCGCGGTGACGACGCTCGTGCTGTGCTCGGTCGCCGACCAGCCGGCCGCCCTGGCCGAGCTGCGCCGCGTGCTGCGCCCCGGCGGGCGGCTGGTGTTCCTCGAGCACGTCGCCGCCGACGGGCGGCCGCGCCGGCTGCGCTGGCAGCGGCGGCTCGAGCCGGTGTGGCGGCGGCTGGCCGGCGGCTGCCGGCTGACGAGGCGGACGGGCGACGCCATCGCCGCCGCCGGGTTCGAGGTCGAGGACGTGGCGCGGGAGAGCATCCGCCGGGCCTCGCCGCTCGTGCGGCCGTCGGTGCGGGGGACGGCGAGGGTGCCGGCGCCCTAGGGCTGGTTGCGGCCGGGGACGACCGGCGTGGTCGTCTGCGGCTCGCCGCCGTCGGGCTCGCCCCGCAGGACGCGCACGGCCAGCTGCCCGTTGGCCAGGCTGGCCTCGACGCTGCGGCCGAAGCCGTCCGGCAGCTCCAGCGTGCGCTCGTAGGGCCCGTAGCTCCACTCGCTCAGCAGGTACTGCTTGGGCGCCGGCGACCGCAGCGCGGCCCGGATCGTCAGCTGCCGGCCGTCGACGGCGATCTCGACGTCGTCGGGCATGACCGCCGGCAGGGGGGCGACGACGACGACGGCGTCGGTCGTCTCGTACATGTTCACGGGGACGGGCTGGGGCGTGGTCGCGTCGCCGACGGCGGCCTTGTACTCCTGGTTCGCCTGCTGGGTCTGCCTGGCGCTGTCGGACATGGGCGGCGCGTACCCGCGGCCCGCGGGCACCAACCGTCGGCCGTCAGCCGATCCGCACGTGCGGCCGGCCGCCGGCGACGGTCACCGTGGCGGGCAGGGCGAGGAGGTCGAGCGGGTCGCGGCGCAGGCCCGTCGCCCGCACGGCGACGACCTCGCCCTTGTGCGCGCCGGCCACGATCGTCAGCTCCACGCGCACCGCGTCGCCGTCCTCCTCGGCGTCGACGACCACCGCGTCGTAGGTCCCGTCGTCCAGCACGCGGGCGAGCTTCGCCTCGCGAACCGTTGTGCCGCAACGGAAATGCTTGACCTCGACGGCACCAGCGAGTCTCATGTCCGTACCTTCCCCACGAATCGCCAGGAGGTGGCGGTGGCCACGATGAGCAAGGCGGAGGTGCTGGAGTCGATCACCAGCTCCACCGGAGTGACCCGTTCCCAGGCCGAGAGCGTGCTGTCGCAGTTCTTCGCGACGGTCACCGAGGCGGCCCGGCGGGGTGACAAGGCGGGC
>DASWMK010000113.1 GCA_036399815.1 Acidimicrobiales bacterium | reverse complement strand
ACGGCGTCGCCGCCCGACCGCCCGAGCCGGCGGCGCCGCCCGCGCCACCACCGGAGCGCCGGCCCGAGCCGGTCGGCTCCGGCGGCCCGGACCGCGCCTGACCCCCGTGGCCGGCCAGCACCGACCGAGGCGGCGGCCCGGTGCCCCGTCGCCGGGCGGCGACGCAGAGGACCGGCGGCCCGGTGCCCCGCGGCCGGGTCGCACCGGCTCGGCGGACCGGCGGCCCGGTGCCGCGCGGCCGGGTCGCAGCGACGCGGCGGGCCGGCGTCCCGGGGCCCCGCGACCTGGCCGCCGCGACGCGCCGGGCCGGCGGCGCGGTCCCCGGTGGCCGGGCCGGGGCGGGCGGCGGGTGGCGCCGTGGGCGTGGCCGTTCGCGGCCGTCGGCTCGGTGGTGACGGCGGCCGACGTCGGCGGCTACCTCGCCCTGCGCCGCGCCGGCGTGCCGGCCCCGGTGGCCGACGCCGTCGCCCTCGCCACGGCGGCCGCCCTGTCCCACGAGCTCCACCGCGACGTGACCTTCGCCGGCGACCCGTACGTGCGCTGGGTGCGGGAGCCGGCCGCCTTCTGGGCGACGGCGGCGGTGGCCGGGACCGTCGACCTCGCCGTCCTCCACGTCGCCGACCGCCGCCTCGGCCACCCGGCGGCGGCCAAGGCCGTGGCCGTGGCCGGCGCCGCGGCCGTGCGGGCCGTCGCCTACCGGCGGGTGCTGTTCCGGGCCGTGCGCCGCCACCTCGACCTGCCCGTGGACCGGCCGCCGCCGGCCGGCGCCCTCCGCTGCTCGGTCGTCATCCCGGCCTACGGCGAGGAGGCACGGATCGGGTCGACGGTGCGCCGGGTCCGCGCCGTGCTGGCGCCGCTCGCCGCGTCCGGAGGCGCCGAGGTCGTCGTCGTCGACGACGGCTCGCCCGACGGCACCGCAGCCGCAGCCAGGGCCGCCGGCGCCGACCACGTGATCGTCCTTCCCGCCAACCGGGGCAAGGGCGCGGCCGTGCGGGCCGGCGTGCTGGCGGCCAGGGGGCGCACGGTCGTGTTCGTCGACGCCGACCTCGCCTACCCGCCGGCCCAGGTCGTCCGCCTCGTCGAGGAGGTCGAGGCGGGCTGGGACGTGGTCGTCGGCAGCCGCCGCCACGTCGACACCGCCACCCTCGTCCGCCGCCGGCGCCTCCGAGAGGTGAGCGGCCGGCTGTTCAACGTGCTGACCAGGGCCGTCCTCCTCGGCCGCTACCTCGACACCCAGTGCGGGATCAAGGCCTTCCGGGCCGACGTCGCCCGCCTGCTGTTCTCCCGCGGCCGGCTCGACGGGTTCGCCTTCGACGTCGAGCTGTTCCACCTCGTCGAGCGGGCCGGGCTGTCGCTGCGGGAGGTGCCGGTCGAGGTGGCGGCCGACGACCGGTCGACGGTCCGCCTCGGCCGCGACGCCCGGCGCATGGTCGTCGACCTGTTCAAGGTGCGGCGGTGGGCCGGGCAGGGGGCCTACGACGGGGTCGCGGAGGCCGCGGCGCGCCTGCCCAGGGGTTCTCGTCCGGCGGAGGCCAGCGGATAGGGTCTGCGGCCGTCATGGCTGCCCTCGACGCCGTGTTCAAGGCGTACGACATCCGCGGCGTCGTCCCCGACGAGCTGGACGCCGACCTGTGCCGCGCCGTCGGCGCCGCGTTCGCGCGCTTCACCGGGAGCCGCCAGGTCCTCGTCGCCCGGGACATGCGCACGACCAGCCCGACCCTCGCCGGCGCGTTCGCCGAGGGCGTGCAGTCCCAGGGCGTCGACGTGGTCGACCTGGGCCTGGCCTCGACCGACCTCGTCTACTTCGCGGCGGGGCGCCTCGACGCGCCGGCGGCGATGTTCACGGCCTCCCACAACCCGGCCAGGTACAACGGCGTCAAGCTCTGCCTCGCCGGTGCCCGGCCGGTCGGGGAGGACACCGGGCTCGGGGAGATCAAGGCGATGGTCCGGGAGGGGCCGCCGCCGGTCACCGGCACGCCGGGCCGGCAGTCGAGCGTGGACCTCCTCGGCGACTACGTGCGCCACGTCCACTCCTTCGTGGACCTCGGCGCGCTGCGGCCGCTGAAGGTCGTGGCCGACACGGCCAACGGCATGGGCGGGCTCGTCGTGCCGGCCGTGTTCGCCGACCTGCCCTTCGACCTCGAGGTCATGTACGGCGACCTCGACGGGTCGTTCCCGAACCACCCGGCCGACCCGATCCAGCCCGAGAACCAGCGCGACCTGATCGCCCGCGTGCTCGAGGTCGGCGCCGACGTCGGCCTGGCCTTCGACGGCGACGCCGACCGGGTGTTCCTCGTCGACGAGCAGGGCCGGCCGATGTCGGGGTCGACCACGACCGCGCTCGTCGCCAAGGGCATCCTCGCCAAGCAGCCCGGGTCCAAGGTGATCCACAACCTCATCTGCTCGAAGGCGGTCGCCGAGGTGGTGCGGGAGAGCGGCGGCGAGCCCGTGCGCTCCCGCGTCGGCCACTCGTTCATCAAGCAGGTGATGGCCGAGACGGGCGCCGCGTTCGGCGGCGAGCACTCCGGCCACTACTACTTCAGGGACAACTACCGGGCCGACTCTGGGCTCATCGCCGCCCTCGTCGTGCTCGAGCAGGTGTCGGCGGCCGGGCAGCCGCTGTCGGCGCTGCGCCGGCCGCTCGAGCGGTACGCGGCGTCGGGCGAGATCAACTCCGAGGTGGACGACCCGAAGGCGGTGATCGAGGAGGTGGCGGCGGCCTACGCCGGCGCCGACCAGGACCGCCTCGACGGGCTCACCGTCGACCTCGGCGACTGGTGGTTCAACCTGCGGCCGTCGAACACCGAGCCCCTGCTGCGGCTCAACCTCGAGGCCGCCAGCGACGACGAGCGGGACCGGCACGTGGCCGAGGTGCTGGCGCTCGTGAGGAGGGACTGACGATGGCGCTCGACCCCCGGCTCCTCGAGATCCTCGCCTGCCCGGAGGACAAGGGGCCGCTGCTCTACTTCGAGGACGAGGACGCGCTCTACAACCCGCGCCTCCGCCGCCGCTACGCCGTCCGCGACGGCATCCCCGTGATGCTCGTGGACGAGGCGGAGACGGTGGCCGACGACGAGCACGACCGGCTGCTGGCCAAGGCCGAGGCCGACGGCGTCCGGCCCACGTTCGACCCCGACCGGTTCGGGACGTGAGCGCCGCGCCGGGCGGGCGCCTCGACAGCCTGGGCATGTTCGACGCCGCCGCCGCCCTCCCCGAGCAGATCGAGACGGCGGCCGCGGCTGCCGCCGAGGTCGGCCCGCTCCCGGCCCTCGAGGAGATCGAGAGCGTCCTCGTCCTCGGCATGGGCGGCAGCGGGATCGCCGGCGACCTCCTCGCCGCCGTGGCCGGGCCGTTCATGCCGGTCCCGGTGGTGGTGTCGAAGGGCTACGTGCCCCCGTCGTTCGTGAGCGACAGCACGCTGGTGTTCGCCATCTCGTTCTCGGGCGACACCGAGGAGACCGTCGAGTCGGCCTCCGAGGCGGCCGTGCAGGGCGGCAAGGTCGTCGCCGTCTGCCGGGGCGGCGAGCTCGGCCGGCTGGCCGAGTCCTGGCGGGCGCCCCACGTGCCGGTGGTGGGCGACATCCCCATGCCGCGGGCGGCCCTCGGCGCGCTCGCCATCCCGCCCCTCGTCGTGCTGGAGCGCATCGGCCTGTTCCCGGGCGCCGTGGAGTGGATCGGCCTGGCCGTGGACCAGCTCCGCCGCCGGCGCGACGAGCTCGTGAAGGACGGCAACGCGGCCGAGCAGCTGGCCCGGCGCATCGGGCGGACCTTCCCGCTCGTCTACGGCGGCGGCGACGTCGGCGCCGTGGCCGCCATGCGGTGGAAGGCCGACGTGAACGAGAACGCCAAGATGCCGGCGTTCTGGCACACGGTCCCCGAGCTGTGCCACAACGAGGTGTGCGGCTGGGGCCAGCACGGCGACCTGACCCGCCAGCTGTTCACGCTCGTGCACCTGCGCCACGACGAGGAGCACCCGCAGGTGATGCGGCGCTTCGAGCTCGTCGCCGCGCTGGTGGACGAGGTCGTCGCCGGGATCGAGGAGGTGCGGGCCGAGGGCGACGGCGCCCTGGCCCAGCTGCTCGACCTCGTGATGATGGGCGACTTCACGTCGCTGCACCTCGCCGCCCAGGAGGGGGTCGACCCCGGCCCCATCCCGGTCCTCGAGGACATGAAGGCCGCCCTCGCCCGCCCTGGACGGGGCTAGGGCGGTCCGCCACCCCCGGGCCGCTATCCTGGCCGGGTCGAGGGCTGAGATGAGAGGGCCAGCAGGCCCCAGCCCCGCGAACCGAGCCGTTCCGTCCCACTGCCTCGTCGCGGAGCCACGCCCATGACCACCACCGAGACCGTCGCCTCGTCGTCGGTCGCCCCGTTCGCCGACTTCAAGGTCGCCGACCTGTCCCTGGCCGAGTTCGGCCGCAAGGAGATCCGCCTCGCCGAGCACGAGATGCCCGGCCTGATGGCCCTCCGTGAGGAGTTCGGCCCGAGCCAGCCCCTGGCCGGCGCCCGGATCACCGGCTCGCTGCACATGACCGTGCAGACGGCCGTCCTCATCGAGACCCTCGTCGAGCTCGGCGCCCAGGTGCGCTGGGCGTCCTGCAACATCTTCTCGACCCAGGACCACGCGGCCGCGGCCGTCGTGGTCGGCCCGCACGGCACCGTCGACGACCCGAAGGGCGTGCCCGTCTACGCCTGGAAGGGCGAGTCGCTCGAGGAGTACTGGTGGTGCACCGAGCAGGTGCTGCGCTGGCCGGGCGACGTCGGCCCGACCACGATCCTCGACGACGGCGGCGACGCCACGCTCCTCGTCCACCTCGGCGCCGAGTACGCCGACCCGGCCAAGGTGCCGGAGGCCACCGACGAGGACAGCCGCGAGTACGCCGTGATCCTCGACGTCCTCCGCCGGACGCTCACCGAGGACGCCGACCTGTGGAAGCGGATCGCCGCCGGCATCCGGGGCGTCACCGAGGAGACCACCACCGGCGTCCACCGCCTCTACCAGCGGATGGAGGCCGGCACCCTCCAGTTCCCGGCCATCAACGTCAACGACTCGGTCACCAAGTCGAAGTTCGACAACCTCTACGGCTGCCGCCACTCCGTGATCGACGGCATCAACCGGGCCACCGACGTGATGATCGGCGGCAAGGTCGCCGTCGTCTGCGGCTACGGCGACGTCGGCAAGGGCTGCGCCCAGGCGCTGCGGGGCCAGGGCGCCCGGGTGATCGTCACCGAGATCGACCCGATCTGCGCGCTCCAGGCCGTCATGGAGGGCTACCAGGTGGCGACCCTCGACGACGTGGTCGAGGAGGCGGACATCTTCGTCACCGCCACCGGCAACCGGGACATCGTCACCGCCGACCACATGGCGAGGATGAAGCACCAGGCGATCGTCGGGAACATCGGCCACTTCGACAACGAGATCGACATGGCCGGCCTCGAGCGCCGGCCCGGCGTCGAGCGGGTCAACATCAAGCCCCAGGTCGACGAGTGGCGCTTCCCGGACGGCCACTCGGTCATCGTCCTCGCCGAGGGCCGCCTGCTGAACCTCGGCTGCGCCACCGGCCACCCGAGCTTCGTGATGTCGAACAGCTTCACCAACCAGGTGATGGCCCAGATCGAGCTGTACGCCAACGGCGACGCCTACGAGCGCCGGGTGTACACCCTGCCCAAGCACCTCGACGAGAAGGTGGCCCGCCTGCACCTCGACCGGCTCGGCGTGCGGCTCACCCGGCTGACCGAGGGCCAGGCCCGCTACCTCGGCGTCGACCCGGACGGGCCGTTCAAGCCCGACCACTACCGGTACTGATCGAGCGCTGATCGTCACGCCTCGCGACGGCGACGGGCCCCTGGTTCCGGCTAGGGTCCGTCGCCGCGGCGCGCCCGGAGGGGGCGAGCCCAGAGCGCGAGGAGATCTTCGTGCTGGACGCATCCGTCACGCGCCGGGGCCCGAGCCTGCCCCTGCGGCTCCTCGTCGCCGTCGCCGCCTTCGCCATGCTCCAGTTCGGCCTCGCGGCGCGGGCGGGCGCGGTCGAGCCGGAGGTCGTGGGCGGCGACCCCGCGGAGGCCGGCGAGTACGGGTGGCAGGTCGCGCTCGTCAGCCACGGGTCCCCGCCCCGGTTCGGCCAGTACTGCGGCGGGTCGCTCATCGCCGCCGACGTCGTGCTCACCGCCGCCCACTGCGTGGTCGGCTCCCGGCCGGCCGACGTCGACGTGTTCGCGGGCCAGCACGACCTCCGCCAGGCCGGCGAGCTCATCCGGGCGAAGACGATCACCGTCCACCCGAACTACAACTCGCGCCGGTCGACCTTCGACGTCGCCGTCATCCACCTGATGACCCCGTCGACCCAGGGCACCCCCGGGCGCCTCATCCGGCCGACCCAGACCAGCCTGTGGGAGCCGGGCGACCTGGCGTGGGTGACCGGCTGGGGGGCGACCAGCGAGGGCGGCAGTGGCTCGCCCGTCCTCCTCGAGGCCCAGGTGCCGATCGTGTCCGACGCCGACTGCGCCGACGCCTACGGCACCGACCTCGTGCCCGAGCACCACCTCTGCGCCGGCTTCCTCGGCCAGGGCGGCGTCGACACCTGCCAGGGCGACAGCGGCGGCCCGATGATGGTGCCGAACGCCCGCGGGAAGCTGTTCATCGTCGGCCTCACCAGCTGGGGCTTCGGCTGCGCCCGGCCCAACTTCCCCGGCGTCTACTCCGAGGTGGCGACCTACCTCACCTGGATCCACCAGCAACTCGGCTGACGCGGTGATCGGCGACCTCCTGGGCCGCGTCGCCGTCGTCACCGGCGCGGCGAGCGGCATCGGCCGGGCCATGGCCGAGCGCTTCGCCGCCGAGGGGATGCGGGTCGTGATGGCCGACGTCGAGCGGCCGGCGCTGGAGGAGGCGGCCGGCGCCCTCGGCGGCGCCGGCGCCGAGGTCCTCGCCGTGCCCACCGACGTGTCCGACCCCGACCAGGTCGACGCGCTGGCCCGGGCGGCCGTCGACGCCTTCGGCGCCGTCGACGTCGTCTGCAACAACGCCGGCGTGGGCGGCGGCGGCCAGCTGTGGGAGGTGCCCCTCGGCGACTGGCGCTGGGTGCTCGGCGTCAACCTCTGGGGCGTGATCCACGGCATCCGGTCGTTCGTCCCCCTGCTCGTCGACCAGGACGAGGGCCACGTCGTCAACACGGCGTCCATGGCCGGGCTCACGTCGCCGCCGTTCATGGGCCCGTACAACGTGTCCAAGCACGCCGTCGTCACCCTGTCCGAGACGCTCCACGCCGAGCTCGCCATGCGGGGCTCGAAGGTGGGGGTGACCGTGCTGTGCCCCGGCTGGGTGAACACGAGGATCGCCGAGTCCGACCGCAACCGGCCGGCCGAGCTGGCCGCCGAGCAGCCGGCCGCCGGGCCCGACCGCGAGGCCATCCGGGGGGTGCTGCGGACCTTCCTCGCCGCCGGCATGGACCCGGCCGACGTCGCCGCCCAGGTGGTGGACGCCGTGCGCACCGGCCGCTTCTACCTGCTGACCCACGAGGAGTGGTCGGGGATGGTCGAGCAGCGCCTGCGGGCGATCGCCGAGGGCGGCCCGCCGGCGGCCGGCGGCCTGCCGCCCGTCTAGGCCCCCGGGAAGGCCGGGAGGTCGAGCGCGGCCGTCCCGAGCGGGGCGCCGTCCGCGTCGGCCACGGTGACCTCCAGGCGGCCGCCGCCGGTGGGCAGCGGGTCGCCCCGCAGCTCGGCCAGGACCCACCCGGTGCCGCCGGGCGGGGCGTCGAGGCCGTTGCCGTAGTCGGCGACGACGGCCGGGCCGTCGCCCGGCGACGGCGTGAACGTGACGCCGTCCCCGGCCAGGCCGACCGGCCCGTCGGTGCCGTTCCCGAGCCGGACGGTGACGGCCACGACGGGGTCGGGCGCCAGCCACACGGCGGCCACGAGGGCGACGTCGACGCCCGAGTCGCCGGCCGGCGCGGCCGCGACCGTCGTGCCGTCCACGAGGTGGGCCGACAGCGGCCCGGCGGCGTTGGCGTAGTCGGCCAGGAGCAGGTCGGGCCCGGCGTCCACGAACCGGAAGCCGGCGAACTCCTCGCCGCCGCCGTCCGACCACCGCACCGTCACCCGCCCGGTCACGTCGACGTCGGCACCGTCCCGGTCCGCGGCCGTGAAGTCGACGGCCACGGTCGGCGTCTCGGGCAGGGGCGCCGTCCGCCCGGCGACCAGGTGGGCGACGGAGAGGTGGGTGGTGAAGGCGGCCGCCGGGCCGGTCGCCAGCGCCGCCGCCCGGTCCCAGTCGTAGGTCCCCCTGGCCCGGAACCAGGCGGTGACGACCGAGGCGGCCCGGTCGAGGTCGCCCGCCGGCCCCGTCGTCGACGTGCCACCCGCCGCCGCCGTCGTCGTGGTGGCCTCGGCACCGGGGGCGGGCCCGTCGCCGGCGTCGCGGGAGATGCAGCCGGCGGCGAGCAGGGCGGCGGCGATCAGGGCGATTCGAGCGTTGCGAACCGGGCGGCGGTAGCGTGAAGGGGATCGGCGGGTGGACATGGAATGTCATCCCGTCTCAGGGGGAACTCGGGAGGTCCAGATGCGGCGTCTTGTCGTCTCGTTGGCGGTCATCGCCGCCTTCGTACTGCCGCCGGTGAACGCCGGCGCGCTGCCCACCCTGCCGCCATTGGCGGCGTCGCCGAACGTGATGCTCCTCGGCAACATCCCGGGCAGCTTCGCCGGGATGGTGTTCAAGGACCACTACGCCTTCGCCACCGGGTGGGCGACGGGGTTGACCGTCTTCGACATCGCGGTCGCCGCCGCGCCGGTGCCGGTCGGCGTGCTGCCGCTGCCGCACTTCGAGAACGAGGACGTCGACCTCTGCGGCGACGTCCTGCTCGTCGTCAACGACCGCGAGTCGCGCGACCTCGGCTCGATCATGTACGTGATCGACATCTCGAAGCGCACGAGCCCGACGGTCGAGGCCGTCCTGCCGCTCGGCTGGACGGGCGGCAGCGAGCGCGGCTCCGGCCACATCGCGAACTTCGTCACCTCGGACTGCAAGCAGGCGTGGGTCGACGGCGGCGCGCGCGTCGAGGTCGTCGACCTGTCGAACCCGAAGGCGCCCCGCTCGCTCGGGAAGTTCGAGTCGGAGGCCTCCAAGAGCCCCGGCTTCAAGGTCTCGCACGACACCGAGCGCGACGGCCACGGGATCCTCTGGTCCACCGGCGGCGGCGGCGCCGCGGGCTACCGCGTGACCGAGAACCCGCTCGCGCCGCGGCTGATCGGGAAGACGGGCCCGGTCGGATCGAACCGGTCCACCTGGAACGACTTCATCATGCACAACTCCCAGCGCCGCGGGGACACGCTGCTCATCACCGAGGAGGACTACGTCGACACGGACGAGGTCCCGCCGGGCAGCTGCCACGGGCAGGGCAAGTTCGAGACATGGGACCTCACCCGCCTCACCGAGGGCAAGGTCACGCCGCTCGACAAGTGGAAGACCGAACTGAACGGCATGCTGACCGGCGGGGCGAGGGACTCGAAGGCGCCCGTGACCGCGAACTGCTCGTCGCACTGGTTCGATGCGCGCGACG
>DASWMK010000112.1 GCA_036399815.1 Acidimicrobiales bacterium | reverse complement strand
CCGCCGCGGCCAGCCGGCCGTGGACGAGCACGACCACCCGATCGGCCATCCGCTCCACCTCCTGGAGCACGTGGCTGCTGACGATCACGGTCCGGCCCTGCGAGCCGAGCCAGCGGAACAGGCCGATGAGGTTGTTGCGCTGGACGGGGTCGGCGCCGTTCAGCGGCTCGTCGAGCACGAGCACGAGGGGGTTGGTGACGAGCGCGGCCGCCACCTTCGTCCGCTGGCGCATGCCCTTGCTGAACCCGCCCACCCGGCGGTCGGCGACGTCCAGCATCCCGACGGTGGCGAGCGCCTGCTCGGGCGCCTCCCGCTCGGCCACCCGGTGGAGGTCGGCGACGTAGTGCACGAACTGGCGGGCCGTGAGCGCCTCGGGGACGGCCTCGTCCTCGGGGACGAGCGCGATCCAGCGCTGGGCCTCCCGGTCGCGCCGCGGGTCGCGCCCGGCCACCCGCACCTCACCGGAGTTGACGCCGATCAGCCCGGTGATGGCCCGCATGAGGGTGGTCTTGCCGGCGCCGTTCGGCCCGAGCAGCCCGGTCACCCCTGGCCCGAACGAGCACGACAGCTCGGACAGCGCCACCTTCTGGCCGAACCACACGGACACGTCCGTGGCCGCCACGGTGGCGTCGCCGACGAAGGCGGGGTCGGCCACTACGACGTCTCCGTCCACCGGTAGCGCCACAGCAGGGTGCCGACGGCGACGGCCAGCACGGCGACCGTCTCGACGGTGGCGAACGCGCCGGCGCCCGGCACCCCCGACAGCGGCGAGTCGAAGGCCATCTCCCCGAGGAAGATCACGTCCCGCACGGCGAGGGGCATGGCCAGCAGGTTGACGAACGCGCCTGCGCCCTCCTCGTCCGGCCCGGTGAGGATGGCGGCGACCGCGGAGGTGACGAGCAGCAGCCCGATGAGGCTGGCGCCGGCGACGATCCGCCTGGTCGTGAGCGAGGCCAGGGCCAGCCCGACCGCCGCGTAGTAGACGGCCAGCACGGCCACGGCGAGCGGCACCTTCCACAGCACCTCGGCGTTGTCGCGCAGGTACTCGAAGGAGCTGTCGCTCACCAGCATCTGGCCGACGAACAGCACCACCTGGGGCAGGAAGCCGAACGCGAACAGGATGGTGGCGATGGCGGCCAGCTTGGCCAGCACGTAGTCGGGGCCGGTGAGCGGCCGGGCGAAGATGACCGGCAGCACCCGCTGGCGCCGGTCGGGGCAGAGCACGTCCGGGGCGGTGAGGGCGACGAACAGCAGCAGCGCCGTCGACACCCCGACGTACTCCCGGTAGGTGATGAACGAGAAGTCCTGGGCCGGCGTGTCCCTCGTGACGTAGGCGATGCCCACGTTGACGACGGCCGGCACGGACGTGACGGCGAGCAGGGCCCAGGGCGCCACCTTCTGGCGCCACGGGCGCCGGAAGCCGAGGGCCCGGCGGATCGAGGCCCGCCAGAGGGCGAGGACGGCGGCCCGCCGGCCGCCCCTCGGCCCGTCGTAGGGCCGGTAGCCGCGGTCGTAGACGGCGCCGCCGACGGGGAGGGCCATCAGCCCGTCCCCGCCCGGCGCAGGAACACCTCGTCGAGGGACCCGAGCCTGGTCGACAGCCGGTTCAGCGGCAGGCCCAGCTCGGCGACGGCGTCGCGGATGGCGTCGAGGTCGGACTCGGCCGTCGTCGCCACCTCGACGGCCCCCTCGACCAGCCGGGCCGGCAGCGACCGGGCGGCGAGGGCGGCGGCCAGCGCGTCGGCGCCGTGGTCGACCTCGACGGTGACGAGGCCGGTCCGCTCGAGCAGGTCCTCGGTGCGGCCGGCGACGACGAGGTGGCCGGCGTCGAGCATGACCACGTGGTCGCACACCTGCTGGACGTCGTCGAGCAGGTGGGTGGCCATCAGCACCGAGATCCCGAACGTGCCCAGCCGGGCCACGAGGGCCAGCATCTCCTCCCGGCCGATGGGGTCGAGCCCGGCCGTCGGCTCGTCGAGCAGGACCAGCTCGGGGTCGGCGACGAGGGCCTGGGCCAGCTTGGCCCGCTGGCGCATGCCCGTCGAGAAGCCCTCGACCGGCCGGAACCGGCTCTCGTCCAGGCCGACGAGGTCGAGCACGTCGGAGGCCCGCTGGCGGGCGGCCCTGGCCGGCAGGCCGGACAGCTCGCCGAGGGTGGCGACCACGTCGGCCGCGGTCTGGTCGACCGGCAGGCAGTCGTGCTCGGGCATGTAGCCGAGCCTGGCCCTGGCCCCGACCGGGTCCTCGAGCACCGGGTGGCCGACGACCTCGACGGTCCCCTCGGTCGGCCGGGTCTGGCCGAGGAGCAGCCGGAACAGGGTCGTCTTGCCGGCCCCGTTGGCCCCGACGAGGCCGACCCGGCCCCTCGGGACCTCGACGGTGAGGCGGTCGAGCGCGGTCGTCGGGCCGTAGCGCTTAGTGAGGGCGGTGGTGCGGAGCAGCGGGGCCACGACGGAATCAGTCTGGCCGCGAGGAAGTTGTCAATGTGGCACTCAAGATTCTAGAGTTCCCTCCACAAAGAGATCGCAGCCCGTCTGAGGAGCCCTGCCCATGCCCAAGGCCGTCGGTATCGACCTCGGCACCACGAACTCCGTCGTCGCCGTCCTGGAGGCCGGAGACCCGGTCGTCATCCCGAACGCCGAGGGGTCGCGCACGACCCCGTCGGTCGTCGCCTTCTCGAAGACCGGCGAGGTGCTGGTCGGCGAGGTGGCCAAGCGCCAGGCGATCACCAACCCCAACCGCACGATCCGCTCGGTCAAGCGGCACATGGGGACGAACTGGACGATCGACATCGACGGGAAGGCCTACAAGTCCCAGGAGATCTCCGCCCGCACGCTCCAGAAACTGAAGCGCGACGCCGAGGCCTACCTGGGCGACACGGTCACCCAGGCCGTCATCACCGTCCCCGCCTACTTCGACGACGCCCAGCGGACCGCCACCAAGGAGGCCGGGCAGGTCGCCGGCCTCGAGGTCCTGCGCATCATCAACGAGCCGACCGCGGCCGCCCTCGCCTACGGCCTCGACAAGGAGGGCGCCGAGCAGACGATCCTCGTGTTCGACCTGGGCGGCGGCACCTTCGACGTCTCGATCCTCGAGATCGGCGACGGCGTGTTCGAGGTCAAGGCCACCCACGGCGACACCCGCCTCGGCGGCGACGACTGGGACCAGCGGGTCATCGACTGGCTCGTCACCTCGTTCAAGAACGGCCACGGCATCGACCTGTCGAAGGACAACATGGCGATGCAGCGGCTGAAGGAGGCGGCCGAGAAGGCCAAGATCGAGCTCTCCTCGGTCCAGCAGACCCAGATCAACCTGCCCTACATCACCGCCGGCGCCGAGGGCGCGCTGCACCTCGACGAGACCCTCACCAGGGCGAAGTTCCAGGAGCTCACCGCCGACCTCCTCGACCGGTGCAAGGGCCCGTTCGAGCAGGCCATCAAGGACGCCGGGCTCACCAAGGAGCAGATCGACCACGTCATCCTCGTGGGCGGCTCCACGAGGATGCCGGCCGTCGTCGACCTCGTCCGCAGCCTCACCGGGAAGGACCCCCACAAGGGCGTCAACCCCGACGAGGTCGTCGCCGTCGGCGCCGCCATCCAGGCCGGCGTGCTGAAGGGCGAGGTGAAGGACGTCCTCCTGCTCGACGTCACCCCGCTGTCGCTCGGCATCGAGACCAAGGGCGGCGTGATGACCCGCCTGATCGAGCGCAACACCACGATCCCGACCCGGCGCACCGAGGTGTTCACGACGGCGGAGGACATGCAGCCGTCGGTGGAGATCCACGTGCTCCAGGGCGAGCGGGAGATGGCCCAGTTCAACAAGACCCTCGGCAAGTTCCAGCTCGTCGACCTGCCCCCGGCCCCCCGCGGCGTGCCCCAGATCGAGGTCACCTTCGACATCGACGCCAACGGCATCGTCCACGTGTCGGCCAAGGACCGGGCGACCGGCAAGGAGCAGTCGATGACCATCACCGGCCAGTCGTCGCTGTCGAGGGACGACATCGACAAGATGGTCCGCGACGCCGAGGCCCACGCGGAGGAGGACCGGCGTCGCCGCGAGGAGGCGGAGGTCCGCAACAACGCCGACACGCTCGTCTACCAGACCGAGAAGGTGCTGCGCGAGCAGGGCGACAAGATCACCGGCGACGAGAAGTCGGCGGTGGAGAGCCGCCTGTCGGAGCTGAAGTCGGCCCTGTCGGGCAGCGACATCGGCGCCATCCGCTCGGCCACCGACGCCCTCATGACCGCCAGCCAGGCCTTCACCCAGAAGCTGTACGAGCAGGCGGCGGCGAGCGGCGGCCACGGGGCGGACGGCGACGGCGCCGGCGGCCCGGGGACGGGCGCCCGTGACGACGACGTGGTCGACGCCGAGATCGTCGACGAGGGCGAGGGCAGGTCGGCCTGATGACCGCCCACGAGCCGGATCTCGGCACCGAGCCGGCGGTGCCGCAGGAGGAGCCGCCGCGCCCGCACGGCGACGAGGCCGGCGACCTGGCCGCGCCCGGTGGCGACACCGGGCCGGCCGGGCCGGACGGCCCGCCGGAGGACGGGCTCTCCGAGGTGCCGGCGCCGCCCACCGCCGACGACGTCGACGTGCCCCGCCTGCTCGAGGAGCGGGCCGAGTACCTCGACGCCTACCAGCGGACCAGGGCCGAGTTCGAGAACTACAAGAAGCGGGTGA
Organism: Acidimicrobiales bacterium; assembly: GCA_036399815.1. Classification (NCBI taxonomy): domain Bacteria; kingdom Bacillati; phylum Actinomycetota; class Acidimicrobiia; order Acidimicrobiales; species Acidimicrobiales bacterium. The sequence continues at coordinate 4,337 of DASWMK010000112.1, read as the reverse complement.
TGGCCCGCCAGGCCGACGAGGTCGCCCGCGCCGCCGAGTCCATCGTCGACAAGCTGCTGCCCGTGCTCGACGCCTGCGAGAGCGCCATCGACCACGGCCACCGCGACGTCGAGCCGGTGTTCGCGGCGCTGCTCGGGACCCTCGAGAAGGAGGGGCTCACCCGCGTGCACCCCGGCGCCGAGCCGTTCGACCCGAACCTCCACGAGGCCGTGATCCACGAGCCCGGCGAGGGCGGGGAGAGCGTCGTGGTCGAGGTGCTGCGCACGGGCTACACCTGGAAGGGTCGGCTGCTCCGGCCGGCCATGGTGAAGGTCAAGGGGTAAGGGGGCGCGGGCGTGGCGCCACAGCGGGAGTGGTTCGAGAAGGACTACTACGCGGTGCTGGGTGTGCCGGAGACGGCCACCCAGAAGGAGATCACGCGCGCCTACCGGAAGCTGGCCCGCCAGTACCACCCGGACGCGGCCGGCGGCAACGAGGAGCGGTTCAAGGAGATCTCGGCCGCCTACGACGTCGTGGGCGACGAGGCCAGGCGGAAGGAGTACGACGAGGTCCGCCGCCTCGGCCCCGTCGGCGGGTTCGGCGGCTTCGGCGGGGGCCAGGGCGGCGGCCCCGGCGGGTTCTCGTTCACCACCGAGAACCTGGGCGATCTCGGCGACCTCTTCGGCGGCCTGTTCGGCCGGGGGGCCCGCCGCCGCGGCGGCGCCCGCACCGGGCCGGCCAGGGGCGAGGACCTCGAGGCCGAGCTGCACCTGTCGTTCCTCGACGCCGTCAACGGCGTCACCACCAGCGTGAACCTCACGAGCGAGGCCGCCTGCTCGACCTGCGGCGGCTCCGGGGCCCGCCCCGGCACCGCGCCCGCGGTCTGCCCCCGCTGTGGCGGGCGGGGGGTGCTCGACGAGAACCAGGGCCTGTTCTCGTTCAGCCAGCCGTGCCCCCGCTGCGGCGGGCGCGGCATGGTCGTGGAGGACCCGTGCCCGACGTGCCGGGGCTCGGGCACCGAGCGCCGGCCGAGGACCGTCAAGGTCCGCGTCCCGGCCGGCGTGACCGACGGGCAGCGGATCCGGCTGAAGGAGCGGGGCGGCCCGGGCCGCAACGGCGGCCCGCCCGGCGACCTGTTCGTGGTCGTGCGGGTGGCCTCGCACGAGCTGTTCGGGCGCTCGGGGAGCGACCTCACGGTGACCGTGCCGATCACGTTCCCGGAGGCCGCCCTCGGCGCCGACGTCAAGGTCCCGACCCTCGACGGCCCGCCCGTGACCATCCGGGTGCCTCCCGGCACCCGCAACGGGCGGACGTTCCGGGTGAAGGACCGGGGGGTGCCGGCCCGCAACGGGCGGGGCGACCTGCTGGTGACCGTGGAGGTCGCGGTCCCGGCCCGCCTGTCCGCGGCGGAGCGCAAGGCCGTCGAGGCGCTGGCCGCGGCGAGCGGCGAGTCGCCTCGCGCTCATCTCGGGGTGTGACGATGATGGATCGCACGACTGCCGTCTACGTGATCTCGGTGGCCGCCGAGCTGGCCGGCGTGCACCCGCAGACCCTGCGCATCTACGAGCGCAAGGGCCTGGTGGAGCCGGCCCGCACGGGCGGAGGGAGCCGCCGCTACAGCGACGCGGACATCGCCCAGCTGCGGCGCATCCAGGACCTGACCAACGAGGGCCTGAACCTGGCCGGGGTGAAGATGGTGCTCGAGCTCGAGGCCGAGGTGGCCGAGCTGCGCCGCCAGCTGGAGGAGGCGAGGGTCGAGCGGGACCGGGCCGTCGAGCAGGTCCGCCGCCAGTACCGCCGCGACCTCGTCCCGATCAACCAGGCCGTCGAGCTCTTCCGGCCGAGGCGCGACCGCCGCTAGCCGGTGTTGCGCATCCCGGCCGCCACGCCGTTGACGGAGGAGAGCAGGGCGCGGGCGAGGCGGGGGTCGTCGGCGCCGTCGCGGAGGCGGCGCAGGAGCGACACCTGGAGGTACGACAGCGGCTCCAGGTAGCGGTCGCGCACCTCGAAGGTCCGCCGCAGCAGCGGGTTCGAGTCGAGCAGCGCGCCCTCGCCGGTCACGGCCAGCACCTCCCGCACGCTGCGCTCGTGCTCCTCGACGATCCGGTCGAACAGGTGCCACCTGGCCTCGGGGACGAGGGAGGTCACGTAGTGGCGGGCGATCCGCAGGTTCGTCTTCGCGAGGGTCATCTCGACGTTCGACAGGAACGTGCGGAAGAAGTGCCACTCGGCGTGCATCTCGGCCAGCAGGTCGCCGAGCCCGGCCTCCCTGGCGGCGGCCAGCCCGGAGCCGACCCCGTACCAGCCGGGCACGATCTGGCGGGACTGGGTCCAGCCGAACACCCACGGGATGGCCCGCAGGTCCGACAGCCCGGCGTCGGCGCCGGGCCGGCGCACCGGGCGGGAGCCGATGTTGAGGTCGCCCAGCTGCTCGACCGGGGTCGACGCCGTGAAGTAGGCGGGCAGGTCGGGGTGGTCGACCAGCTCCCGGTAGGCGGCGTGGGCGGCGGCCGCCACCGTGTCCATCACCTCGTCCCAGCGGGCCAGCGTGCCGGCCGGCATGCGGGGCGAGCGGTGCAGGACCGTCGCCTCGAGCGTGGCCGCCACCAGCAGCTCGAGGTTCTCCCTGGCGAGGGCGGGGAGCGCGTACTTGTCGGAGATGACCTCGCCCTGCTCGGTGAGCTTGATCTCCCCGTCGACCACGCCGGACGGCTGGGCGAGGACGGCGTCGTGGGCCGGGCCGCCGCCCCGCCCGACCGACCCGCCCCGGCCGTGGAACAGCCGCAGGGCCACGCCGTGGCGGGCGGCGACGTCGCGCAGCCGGCGGGAGGCCCGGTGGATCTCCCACTGGCTGGCGGCGATGCCGGCCTCCTTGTTCGAGTCGCTGTAGCCGAGCATCACCTCCTGCACGTCGCCCCGCAGGGTCACGAGCCGCCGGTAGGCGGGCACGGTCAGCAGGTCGTCGAGGAAGGCGTCGGCGGCCCGCAGCTCGGCCAGGCTCTCGAGGAGGGGGACGAAGCCGATCCTCGCCACCCCGGCGTCGAGGTCGACCAGGCCGGCCTCCCTGGCCAGGACGACGGCGGCGAGCACGTCGTCCACGCCCTTGGTCATCGAGATCACGTACGACTCGACGACCTCGTCGCCGAAGCGGTCGAGCGCGTCGCGGACGGTCGAGAACACGGCGAACGTCCGCGCCGCCTGGTCCGTGAGCGGCGGCGGCACGGGGGCGAGGGGCCGCCGGCCGGCGAGCTCCCGGGTGAGCAGCGCCACCCGCTCCCGCCGGGACAGGTCGCCGTAGGGGTGGCGCAGCTCGCCGAGCCGGTCGAACAGCACGGCCAGGGCGTCGTGGTGGCGCTGGGCGTGCTCGCGCACGTCCATGGTGGCGAGGTGCAGCCCGAACGTCGACGCCGTGCGGATGGCCCGGTCGAGGCTGCCGGCGGCGATGCGGTCCCCCCTCGCGGCCACGACCGCGTCGCGCAGCGCCACGAGCTCGGCGACCAGCTCGGCGGCGCCGAGGTAGTCGCGGCCGGGCTCGTGGCGCCCGCCGGTGGCCAGGCGCCGGCGGGTGTTGAGGAGCCGGGCCCGGATGCAGGTCAGCTTCAGCCGGTAGGGCTCCTCGGCGTTCAGCCGCCGGAAGCGCTCGTCCACCTCGGGGAGCAGCTCGAGGTCGCGCCGCAGGTCCTCGGTCAGTGCCTCCGACGGCGGCACCAGCCGGCTCGACATCGACAGCTCCTCGATGAGCTCGTCGACCAGGTCGACGGCCAGCCGCACGCCGTACTCGTGCTGGAGGACGAGCACGGCGTCGGTCACCTCGGGCGAGACCCTGGGGTTGCCGTCGCGGTCGCCGCCCGTCCAGGTCCCGAAGCGCAGGGGCCGCACTGTCGGCGCCAGCTCGACGCCGAGCCCGGCGAGGCGGTCGGCGAGGTCGGCGAGCAGGGCCGGCACCGGCCCCGTCGCCAGCTGGTCGAGGTAGTAGACGGTCGAGCGGGCCTCGTCGATCGGGTCGGGGCGGTTGACCCGCAGCTCGTCGGTCTGCCAGAGCAGGTCGACGAGGGCGGCGAGCTCCCGGTCGTCGGCGGACCGCACCGGGTCCTCCAGCACGTCGGCGATCCGGCGCAGCTTCGACAGGGTCGAGCGCCGGGCCGCCTCGGTGGGGTGGGCCGTGAACACGGGCTGGACGCGGAGGCGCCCGACGGCGGCGGCCACCGTCGCCGGGTCGGTGCCGGCGGCGAGGATCCCCTCGACGGCCCGCTCCAGCCACCCGCCCTCGGCCTCGCGCCGGCGCCGCAGCACCCGCCACCGGTGGACCTGCTCGGCGGTGTTGGCGAGGTGGAAGAACGTGGTGAAGGCCCGGACGA
>DASWMK010000111.1 GCA_036399815.1 Acidimicrobiales bacterium | reverse complement strand
CCGACCCGCTCTCACCGCCGCGCCGCCGGGCGCTCACCGCCGCCGCCGAGCTGGTGGCCGGCGCCGCCCCGCACCCGCTGGACGCCGGGGCCGCGCTCGGCACCGGCGACCCGGAGGTGGAGCGGTGGGTGCGCAACGCCGACCTGCTGCTGCGCGAGCGGCGCCGCACCGCCCACCCCACCGTCGAGGTGCCGCTGCCCAGCCACCTGTCGGTGTCCGAGCTGGTCACGCTGCGCCGCGACCCGGCCGAGCTCGCCCGGCGGCTGCGCCGGCCGATGCCCGCCGCGCCCGCGCCGCTGGCCCGCCGCGGCACCGCCTTCCACGCCTGGCTGGAGGAGCGCTTCGGCGTCGCCCGGCTGCTCGACCTCGACGAGCTGCCCGGCTCCGGCGACGAGTCCGCCGCCCCCGACGGCGCGCTGGCCGCGCTGCAGGCGGCGTTCCTCGCCAGCCCCTGGGCCAACCGGCAGCCGGTCGAGGTCGAGGTGCCCTTCGAGACGCCCCTGGGCCCGCTCACCCTGCGCGGGCGCATCGACGCGGTCTTCGACGACGGCGGTGGTGGCTTCGAGGTCGTCGACTGGAAGACCGGCCCGCCGCCGTCGGGCGCGGAGCTCGCTGCCGCGGCGGTGCAGCTGGCCGCCTACCGGCTGGGCTGGTCGCGGCTGACCGGCGTCCCGGTCGAGCGGGTCAGCGCCGGGTTCCACCACGTCGCCGCCGGCGTCACCGTGCGCCCGGTCGACCTGCTCGACGAGGCCGGCCTGCTCGCCCTGGTCACCGGCACCACCGACGAGGAGCCGGAGGAGTACTGACCCACGCGGTGTGGCCCCGTCCCGAGGCCCGGCCCCGTCCAGAGGCTCGCCGCGAGCCTGCGAGCGGTGAGGAGGACGGGGTCCTTCTCGGGGTCCTTGATCAGGTCGAGGCGATGCGGTCGAGGACGGCCACGGCCAGCTGCTCGGGGGCCTGCTCGGGGACCCAGTGCGAGATCCCGGTCAGCTCGACGAAGCGGTAGTCGCCGCTGACGTGCTCGGCGCAGCCCTCCGCGGCCTGCCGTCCGATCGCGACGTCGTCGTCGCTCCAGACGTAGGTGGTCGGCACGGTCACGTCGTCGACCGGCGTGGCCGAGCTCATCGCCCGGTACCAGTTGAGCGCCGCGGTCAGCGCGCCCGGCGCCGACAGCACGGCCACGTACTCGTCGACGGCCTCGGCCGGGACGGCGTCCCCGAACATCCGCCGCATCCGCCGGGCGTCGTCGGCCAGCAGCACCTCCTCGGCCTTGCCCTCCTGCCAGAACAGCCGGATGTAGGCCGAGCGCTCCTTCTGCTCCGGGTCGGAGCGGAAGGCCGTGGTGAACGCCGTGGGGTGCGGCACCGAGACGGCGGTCAGCGAGCGCACCCGGTCCTCGTGCCACGCGGCGAGCGCCCAGGCGACGTTGGCGCCCCAGTCGTGCCCGACGACGTCGGCCACCGGCACGTCCATCGCGGTCATCAGGTCGGCGGTGACCTGCGCCAGGTTGGTCAGCGCGTAGGCATCGACCTCGGCCGGCCGGGCGCCGGGGGAGTAGCCCAGCTGGTCGACGGCGTAGGTGCGCAGGCCGGCCTCGGTCAGCTGCGAGGTCACCGCCGCCCACGACGCCGACGTCTCCGGGAAGCCGTGCAGCAGCACCACCGGTCGGCCGTCGTCCGGCCCGTCGGCCCGGACGTCGAAGGTGAGGTCGCCGACGTCCAC
>DASWMK010000110.1 GCA_036399815.1 Acidimicrobiales bacterium | reverse complement strand
CCGACGAGTAGCACAGGCGGCCGGTGGCCCGGACCGTCGCCGGGCCGGGGTTGGCCGGGTCGGCGACGGCCAGCTCGGTCGCCGTGAGGATCGGCTTGCCGGTGGCGTCGGAGACCTCGGCGGCGGCCTCGGCGAAGCGGGCGTCCTGGCGCTCGTGGTAGGCGACGATCCGCTCGAGGCCGTGGTCGGGCCAGAACGGGCCGCGCCGCATGAGCCTCGCCTGGTTCGACTGGATGCCGAGGCCCAGGTGGACCACGGCGTGCACGTCGGGGTGCCGGGTGACGAGGTCGAGCACCTCGGGGATGGTGTCCCTGGTCTCGCCGCCGGCCAGGTCGATGGGGTTGTTCCTGCTCCACCGGGGCGGCAGCCGCTCGTCGATCGCGGCCCGGAGGTCGTCGGGCAGGGGCAGGAGCCGGAGCCCGCTGCGGGCGACGGCGTCGGCCGTCACCACCCCCCATCCGCCGGCCGTCGTCACCACGGCCACGTTCGGCCCAGCCGGCAGCGGCTGGGTGGCGAACGTGGCGGCCACGTCGAACGCCTCCTCGACCGTCGCCGCCCTCGTCACCCCGGCCTGGCGGCACATCCCGTCGAAGACCCGGTCGTCGGTGGCGAGCGACCCGGTGTGGCTGGCCGCGGCCCGCTGCCCGCCGGCCGTCGCCCCGCCCTTCACGAGGACCAGCGGCATCCGCTCGGACACCGACCGGAGCCGCTCGTACAGCGCCCGCCCGTCGGCCACCCCCTCGACGTAGGCCAGGCCGACGGCCGTCGCCGGGTCGTCCGCGTACCAGTCGAGGTAGTCGGCCACGGTGACGGCCGCCGCGTTCCCCGCGCTCACCGCCCTGCTGATGCCGACCCCGGTCTGCACGGCCCAGTTCTGGAACGAGGACACGAAGTTGCCGGACTGGCTGGCGACGCCGATGCGGCCGGCCGGCGGGTAGGGGGCGACGATCTGGGCGCAGAGCGACACCGGCGTGGACACCACGCCCTGCCCGTTCGGGCCGGCCAGCAGCATCCCGAGGCCGTCGGCCAGTGCCACCAGCTCCGCCTCGGCCCGCCGCCCGTCCTCGCCGGCCTCGCCGTAGCCGGCGGTCGTCACGAACGCGGCGGTGATGCCCTTCGCCGCGCTCGACCGCAGCACGGCGGGGACGGCGGCCGGCGGCGTGCACACGACGACGAGGTCGGCCTCGCCGGCCGGCAGGTCGTCCACCGACCGGGCCGTTTCGACGCCGAGGACCGGCGCCCCGTCGAGGTTGGTGGCGAGCACCCGGCCCCGGTAGCCGGCGGCGAGGAGGTTGTGGAGGGTGACGAAGCCGAACTTGCCGGGGTGGGTCGAGGCGCCGGCGACCACCACCCCCCTCGGCTCGAACAGCGCCCGGAAGCGCTCAGCCGGCTGGGGCATCGAGCTCCACCAGGGCGTCGACCGCCACCGGCGCCCCGTCCACGACGACCAGCGGGTTGACGTCGGCCGACACCAGGGTCGGCGTCACCTCGGCCACGAGCGACAGGCCGAGCAGCACGGTGACCAGCGCGTCGCGGTCGACGGCCGGCTCGCCCCGGAACGGCCCGAGCAGCGCCCGGGTGCGCAGGTCGTCGACCAGCTCCTCGGCGTCGGCCTCGTCGATCGGCACGAGGCGGAAGGCGACGTCGCCGAGCGCCTCGGCCAGCACGCCGCCCACGCCGAGCATCACGACCGGGCCGAACTGGGGGTCCCTGGACAGGCCGGCGATCAGCTCCCGGCTGCCCTTCACCTGGGGGGCGAGGAGGACGTCGACCTCGCCGTCCTCGGGCCGGGCGGCGGCCAGCAGGTCGGCGGCCGCGGCCCGCACGGCGTCGGGGTCGCCGAGGCCCAGGCGGACGAGGCCCCGCTCGGTCTTGTGGGCGATGCCGGCCCCGCACAGCTTGGCGACGAGCGGGAAGCGCATGGCGCCGGCGATGGTGGCCGCCTCGTCCGGGGTGGCGGCGAGGCGCTCCTCCAGGATGGGCACGCCGAACGCCGAGAGCAGGGCCTTCGAGTCCGCCTCGGAGAGGGTCCTCGTGGCTGGGCCCGGCACGCCCGTACGGTATCGACCGTGGCGTGGGCCGTCCGCGGGCTGATCGAGGGGTTCTACGGCCGGCCGTGGACCTGGGACGAGCGGCTGCTCGTGCTCCGCCACTGCGCCGAGCGGGGCATGACCGACTACGTCTACGCGCCGAAGTCCGAGCCCCGGCACCGCGACCGCTGGCGCGAGCCCTACGACGCCGCCGACCTCGACGGGTTCGCCCGGCTCGTGGCCGACAGCGGGGTGCGGGTCGGCTTCGCCATCTCGCCGGGGCTGTCGGTCGACGGGTCGTCGGCCGACGACCGGGCCGCGCTGGCGGCCAAGGTCGACCAGGTCGTGGCGACCGGCGTCGACCTCGTGTGCCTGGCCTTCGACGACCTGCCCTGGCGGCCCGACGCCGGCCCGGGCCACGCCCGCCTGGCGGCCGGGCTGGCCGAGCACCTGGCCGGGCGGGCGACGCTCGTGCTGGTGCCCACCGAGTACGCGGGCACGTCGGCCACCCCGTACCTGGCCGCCATCGCCGAGGGGGTGCCCGAGGACGTGCCGGTGGCCTGGACCGGCGAGGCCGTGGTCAACGACCGGGTGACGGCGGCCCAGGCGCGGGCCAGGGCGGCCGCGCTCGGCGGCCGGGCGCCGCTGCTCTGGGACAACTACCCGGTGAACGACGCGCTGATGGCCGACCGCCTGCACCTCGGGCCGCTGTGGGGCCGGGACCCGGCCCTCGCCGACGCCTGCTGCGGCTACCTGGCCAACCCGATGGTCCAGCCCCGGGCGTCGCTGCTGCCGCTGGCGTCGGCCGCCGCCTGGCTGCGGGGCGAGGACCCGGTCGCCGCCTGGCTGGCCGAGGCCGGCGACCTGCGCACGTTCGCGGAGGCCTGCGACGGCGCCGTCCCCGCCGCCCTCGTGCAGTCCCTCGCCGGCGCGGTGGACGGGCCGGGCTGGCAGCAGGCGGCCGCGCCGCTCGGCCGCTGGCTGGCCGCGGCGGCGGCGTGCGCCGCGCCCGGCCTGGAGGACGAGGTCGGCCCGTGGCTGGCCGCCGTCCACCGGGAGGCCGCGGTGGCGGCCGAGGCCCTGCTGCTGCTCCAGGCCACCCGGCCGGTCGTCACCCTCGCCGCCGACGGCACCGGGCGGGTGGCGCCGCCCGACGACGACGCCGCCGCCCGCCACGCCTTCGCGCTCCTGCACGAGTGGCCGGCCCTGCGCCGGTCCGAGCCCCAGGTGATGGGCGTGCGCCGGGCCGTCCAGCCGGCGCTCGGGCAGCGGGCCGACGGCCGGTGGGCGTTCCTGCCCGGCGCGCTCCTGGAGGACCGCAACGCCGTCGACGCCCTCGTCCGCCTCGCCTTCCGGGCCGTCGAGGGCATGGCCCCGCCCGAGGCGCCGGTGGTGACGACCGACGAGGAGCCGGTCGAGGTGGGCGAGGACGGCACGTTCCGGGTCCCGCCCGGGGCGACCGCGCTGGCCCGCTGCGGCGAGGTGGCGACCCTGGTGCGCCCGCCGGCCGGCCCGCCGCTCGGCGAACCTACGACGTGGGGGTGAGGGCGGCCCGGAAGAACTCCCGCACGTGGTCCATGCGGGCGTCCATCGCCGCCGCCGACAGCGGGTCCCGGTCGAGCAGGTGCTCGAGGAAGGGCAGGTCGCTGAAGTAGGTCAGCAGGGCGCCGTACCCGGTGAGCACGAGCTGCTCGGCGTCGTGGCGGCGGAAGCGGCCGGCGGTCATCTCCCGCTCGAAGTACTCGACGGCCCGCCGGAACAGCGGGCGGAGGGCGGCGCCGAGGTCGAGCCCGAGGTGGGTGCCGCCGTCCAGCGCCTCCCGCCGGGCCAGGCGGACGAAGTCCGGGTTCTCCATGAAGAACCGGAACCCCGCGGTGATGACGTGGTCGACCTGGGTCCACCCCTCCCGGTCGCCCCGCACGGCGTCCTCGACCCTCGTCGTCCAGTCGGCCAGCGCCCGCTCGAACACCTCGCGGTACAGGGCCTCCTTCGACGTGAAGTGGTGGAGGAGGCTCGGCCGGCGGATGCCGACGCGCGCCGCGATGTCGTTCAGCGACGTGCCCTCGTAGCCGTGCTCGGCGAAGCACCGACGGGCCTCGACCAGGATGGACTCCCGCGTCGTCGGCACGGTCGGCGTCTGGGTCATCGCTGCGCAGGGTATCCACAGAAGGTCCGGAACGTTTCTACCGACCGGTAGGTAGGTAAGGTGGACCGCACCATGTCGCTCGCGTTGCTCGCCCTCGTCGTCGGCTTCACCACGGCCCAGCTGGGCACGTTGTTCACGACGATCTACCTGCACCGGGCCCTGTCCCACCGGGCCGTCACCCTGGCGCCCGGCCTGGCCGGCGTGTTCCGGGTGCTCATCTGGGTCACCACCGGGATCCGGCCCCGCCAGTGGGTCGCCGTCCACCGCAAGCACCACGCCTACACCGACGTCGAGGGCGACCCCCACTCCCCCGTCCTCCTCGGCTGGAAGCGCGTGCAGGTGGACAACGTGGGCCTCTACCGGGCCGTCGCCACCGACCCCGACCAGGTCGCCCGCTACGCCAGGGACCTGCCGGCCGACACGTGGGACCGGCTGCTGTTCGACCGGGCCTGGCTGGGCCTGTCGATCGGCATCGCCTTCCTGGTCGTCGTGCTCGGCCCGCTCGCCGGCCTGCTGGCCGCCGGCGTCCACGCCGTCGCCTACCTCGCCCTCAACGCCGCCGTGAACGCCATCACCCACACGTTCGGCCGCCGGCCCCACCCGAACACGGCGACCAACCTCCAGTGGCTGGCCCTGCTCACCTCGGGCGAGGGGCTGCACAACAACCACCACGCCGCCCCGACCTCGGCCAAGCTGGCGTTCACGAAGGGCGAGATCGACCCCGGCTGGTGGGTGATCCGCCTGTTCCAGCGGGCCGGGTGGGCGACCGTGCGCCACGACCGGCCCCGGCTGAAGGAGCCGGTGGCCGCCTGAGCCGGTTCCCGCGCCCGGCGGCCGGGTACCCCGCCGCCCATGAGCGACCAGGGCACCACCCAGCAGCCGGGCCCGACCGAGGACGAGCCGGGCCGCGAGCCGTCCGAGGGCGACCCCGAGGTCCCCGCCGAGGGCGGCGCGGACCGCCCGACCGACGCCCAGTAGGGGCGCCCCCGGGCCGGGGTACGGTGCCGGGCGTGCACATCGTCGCCGCGCTGTTCGTCGAGACGATCGACCTCCGCCAGGTCGCGGGGCCGTCGACCCGCATCGACCTCGGCGGCGTGCACTTCTCGATGGCGGCGCCCGGCCCGGCCCCCGTCACCGTCGCCCCCCACCTCGTCGTGGTCGTGCACTGCCCGCCGGCCGACCGGCCGGACGCCGCGCTCGAGGTCGTCTACCGCCGCGACGGCGAGCAGGTCGCCCGCAACGTCCAGCCCCTCGTCGTCGAGCCGGGCAAGTTCAACTACCGCCTCGTGCGCGCCGAGCTCGACTTCCAGGACTACGGCACCGTCGAGGCCCACTGCCGCATCGACCTCGGCCCCGCCACCGTCGTGCCCTTCACCCTCCTGCCCCCGGCCGCCTGACGTGCCCTTCGCCGCCGCGCTCTCCGAGCACCCGTCCGGGGCCCACGCCGTCGGCGAGGTGGTCGGCACGGTGCTCGAGGCCATCGGCGAGGAGCCCGACCTCGCCGTCCTGTTCGTCACCGAGGCCCACGGCGGCGCCATCGAGGACATCGCCGGCGTGGTCCGCACCGCCCTCCGGCCCGGCGTGCTGCTCGGGGCGACGGCCGTGTCGGTGCTCGGCGGCAGCCGCGAGGTCGAGCAGCACCCCGGCGTGAGCCTGTGGGCGGCGCGCCTGCCGTCCCGGCCCGTGCCCGTGCGCCTCGCCACCGTCGACACCGACCGGGGCCCGGCCGTCGTCGGCATGCCCGAGGAGGCCGGCCGGGCCGCCACCCTGCTCCTCGTCCCCGACCCGTACTCGTTCCCGGCCGACCGCCTGCTCGACCGGCTGACCGAGCTGGCCCCCGGCCTGACCGTCGTCGGTGGGCTGGCGTCGGCGGCGCGGGGCCCGGGCGGGAACCGCCTCGTCCTCGACGACCGGGTTTTCACCGACGGCGCCGTCGGCGCCCTGCTCGACCGATCGGTGCCGGTCGCCGCGGTCGTCTCCCAGGGGTGCCGGCCCATCGGCCAGCCCCTCACGGTGACGAGGGCCGAGCGCAACGTCGTCTACGAGCTGGGCGGCCGCCCCGCGCTCGACCGGCTGCGGGAGGCCGTCGCCGCCCTGCCCGCCGACGAGCGCCCGCTCGCCGCCGGCGGCATCCACGTCGGCCGGGTCATCGACGAGCGCCGGACGGACTTCGAGCGGGGCGACTTCCTGATCAGGGCCGTGCTCGGCGCCGACCGCGAGGCCGGCGCCATCGCCGTCGGCGACCAGGTCGAGGTCGGCTCGACGGTCCAGTTCCAGGTGCGGGATGCGGGCGCCGCCGACGAGGACCTGCGGGCCCTGCTGGCCGGGCGCTCGGCCGACGCCGCGCTCGTGTTCACCTGCAACGGGCGGGGCATGGGGCTGTTCGGCGTGCCCGACCACGACGCCGGCCTCGTCGCCCGCCACGTGACCACGGCCGGCGCGTCGGCCGGGATGTTCTGCGCCGGCGAGCTCGGCCCCGTCGGGGGCCGCAACTTCGTCCACGGCTACACGGCCTCGGTCGCCCTGTTCTCCGACCCGGCCGGGCCCACCCGGCCCACCGAGCCCACCGAGCCCACCGAGGAGGCGCCATGACCGACCCCGGCGTGCAGCAGCGGGCCATCGACGTCATCAGGGGCCTCGCCATGGACGCCCCCCAGAAGGCCAACTCCGGGCACCCGGGGACGGCCATGGCCCTCGCCCCCCTCGCCTACGTGCTCTGGGGCCGGGTCATGCGCTACGACCCCGAGGCGCCCGAGTGGCCCGACCGCGACCGCTTCGTCCTCTCGGCCGGCCACGCCTCGATCCTGCTCTACTCGATGCTCCACCTGACCGGCTACGACCTCTCCCTCGACGACCTGAGGGCCTTCCGGCAGTGGGAGAGCAGGACGCCGGGGCACCCCGAGGTCCACCACACCCCGGGGGTCGAGGTCACGACCGGGCCGCTCGGCCAGGGCTTCGCCAACGGGGTCGGCATGGGGATCGCGGAGCGCTGGCTGCGGGCCCGGTTCGGCCCCGACGTGTGCGACCACCATACGTTCGTGATCTGCTCCGACGGCGACCTCATGGAGGGGATCAGCCACGAGGCGGCGTCGCTCGCCGGCCACCTCGGCCTCGGCCGCCTCGTCTACGTCTACGACGACAACCACATCTCGATCGACGGGCCGACCGAGCTGTCGCTGTCCGACGACGCCGGGCGCCGGTTCGAGGCCTACGGCTGGCACGTCGAGCACCTCGGCGAGGTGGCCAACGACGTCGACGCCCTCGAGCAGGGCCTGCGGGCGGCCATGGCCGTGGAGGACCGGCCGTCGCTGCTGATCCTGCGCAGCCACATCGGCTGGCCCTCCCCGACCTACACCGACACCGAGCACGCCCACGGCAACCCGCTCGGCGAGGACGAGGTGCGCAGGACCAAGGAGGTCCTCGGCCTGCCGCCGGACGAGACGTTCTGGGTGCCCGACGACGTCCGCGAGCACTGGCTCGAGCTGGGGCGCCGGGGCCGGGCCGAGCGGGAGGCGTGGGAGCGGCGGATGGACGGCTTCGCCGGCGACCGGGCCGAGCTCGACGCCTGCCTGGTCGGCCGCGGCCTCGACGGCTGGGAGGCCAAGCTGCCGACCTGGGAGGCGGGCGAGTCGCTCGCCACCCGCAAGTCGATCCAGGCGTGCTTCTCGGCCGTGCTCGACGTGGTGCCCGGCCTGGTCGCCGGCGGCGCCGACCTCACCGGCAACACCGGCACCAAGCTCGACGACCAGGAGCAGCAGAGCGCCGAGCACCCCGCCGGCCGCCAGCTGTACTTCGGCGTGCGCGAGCACGGCATGGCCGGAGTGATGAACGGCATGGCCTACCACGGCGGCGTCCTGCCGGCCGGGGGCACGTTCTTCAACTTCAGCGACTACGCCAGGGGCGCCGTCCGCCTCGGCGCGCTGGCCGGCGCGCACGTCATCCACGTGTGGACCCACGACTCGGTCGGCCTCGGCGAGGACGGCCCCACCCACCAGCCCGTCGAGCAGCTCGCCTCCCTCCGGGCCATGCCCGGCATCCGGGTGATGCGCCCGGCCGACGCCAACGAGTGCGCGCAGGCCCTGCGGGTCGCCGTCGACCGGGACGGGCCGACCGCGCTCGTCCTCACCCGCCAGAACGTGCCCGTGCTGCCGGGCACGGCCGGCAACGAGGGCGTGCTGCGGGGCGCCTACGTGCTGGAGGACGACCCGTCGGGCGGCGAGCCCGACCTCGTGCTGATCGGCACGGGCAGCGAGGTGTCGGTGTGCCTCGGCGCCGCCCGGCTGCTGCGGGAGGACGGGATCGCCGTCCGCGTCGTCTCCATGCCGTGCTGGGAGCTGTTCGAGGAGCAGGGCGACGACTGGCACGACCGGGTGCTGCCGGCCGACGTGCCGACCCTGGCCGTCGAGGCGGCGGCGACCTTCGGCTGGGACCGCTGGGCCGACGACTGCGTCGGCATCGACCGGTTCGGGGCGTCGGCACCGGGCAAGGTGGTGCTGGAGCGCCTGGGCTTCACCGCCGAGCACGTGGCCGACCGGGCCCGCACCCTGCTCGAGGACCTGGAGGACTGACGATGACCAAGCTGCACGACCTCTGCCGCCAGCACGGACAGAGCCCGTGGCTCGACAACCTGAAGCGGGGCTGGATCACGAGCGGCGAGCTCGAGCGCTGGGTCGAGCGGGGGGTGCGGGGCATCACGTCCAACCCCACGATCTTCCAGAAGGCGATCGCCGCCGGCGCCGACTACGACGACCAGTTCGGCGACCTGGTCTCCGGGGGCACGTCCGTCGACGACGCCTACTGGGACCTCGTCGTCACCGACATCGAGGACGCGCTCCGCATCCTGCGGCCCGTCCACGACGACATGCCGGTCGACGGGTTCGTCTCCGTCGAGCTGGCCCCCGAGCTGGCCAGGGACACCGAGGGCAGCATCGCCGCCGCCCGGGACCTCCACGAGCGCATCGCCGAGCCCAACCTGTTCGTGAAGATCCCGGCCACCTCCGAGGGGGTGCCGGCCATCCGCCAGATGGTGGCCGAGGGCCGGAACATCAACGTGACGTTGATCTTCAGCCTCGAGCGCTACGTGGACGTGATGGAGGCCTACCTGGCCGGCCTGGAGTCCTACGACGGCGACCTGTCGAAGGTGCACAGCGTCGCCTCGTTCTTCGTCAGCCGGGTCGACACCGAGGTGGACCGCCGGCTCGAGGCCGTCGGCACCGACGAGGCCCTCGCCCTGCGGGGCCGGGCCGCCGTCGCCCAGGCCAAGCTCGCCTACCAGTCGTTCCTGTCGACGTTCTCGGGCGAGCGGTGGGACGCCCTGGCGGCGAGGGGCGCGAGGGTGCAGCGGCCGCTGTGGGCGTCGACGTCGACCAAGAACCCGGCCCTGCCGGACACGCTCTACGTCGACGAGCTGATCGGGCCGGACACGGTCAACACCATGCCGGAGGCGACCCTCGACGCCTTCATCGACCACGGCCGGCTGGCGAGGACGGTCGACCGGGGCGTCGACGAGGCCACCGCCACGCTCGACCGGCTGGGCGAGGTCGGCGTCGACGTGGCCGACGTCGGGCGGGTGCTCGAGGAGGAGGGCGTGGCGTCGTTCGCCAAGTCCTTCGACGAGCTGATGACCACGCTCGGGGACAAGGCCGACCGGTTGCGGAACGGCTGAGAAGCGCCGTCGCGGCGGCCGGTAGGGTGCCGCCGTGCACGGCGACCTCGTCCGCACCGACGACGTGCCCGGTGAGTTCGCGCGGCGCGTCATCGAGGCCTTCGCCGGCAAGGACGGCGACACGTTCTCGCTGGCCCTCTCGGGCGGCGAGACGGCCAGGCGGTGCTACGAGCGGCTGGCCGACGAGGGCCGCAACCGCATCGACTGGTGGAAGGTCGACGTCTACTGGGGCGACGAGCGCTGCGTGCCGATCGACCACCCGGCCTCGAACTTCCGGCTCGGCCGGGAGGCGCTGCTCGACCGGGTCGGCGCGGCCAACGCCTACTACCCGATGCGCTGCGAGGAGGGGCCCGACCCCTACCAGCTGCGCGTCGGCGAGCTCGGCCGGCTCGACGTCGTCCACCTCGGCCTCGGGCAGGACGGGCACACGGCGTCGCTGTTCCCCGGCTCGCCCGCGCTCGAGGCCGACGAGGGCCGGCTCGTCGTGATGAACGAGGACCCGACCGGCGCCAACCCCCACGGCCGCATGACCCTGACCTTCGCCGGCATCGCCAGGGCCAGGCTGGTGCTCGTGACGGTGGCCGGCGAGTCCAAGCGCGAGGCGTTCGCGGCCGTCCGGCGGGGCGACGACGTCCCGGCCGGGCGGGTGCGGGCCGAGCGGCTGGTGTGGATCGTGGACCCGGCCGCGGCCGGCGAGGAGGGCGAGTGACCGAGCTGCCGACCCGGCGGGTGGAGGCCAACGGCCTGACGTTCTCGGTGGTGGACGCCGGCGAGGGGCCGGCCGTCCTCCTGCTCCATGGCTTCCCCGACTCGTCGTACCTCTGGCGCCACCAGGTGCCCGCGCTCGTCGACGCCGGCTACCGGGTGCTGGCCCCCGACCTGCGGGGCTTCGGGGAGAGCGACCGGCCGGAGGGCGTGGACCAGTACGCCATCCCGCTCGTGTTCATGGACGTGGTCGCCCTGCTCGACGAGGCCGGCGTGGACCGGGCCAGGGTGGTCGGCCACGACTGGGGCGCCGGCGTGGCCTGGACCCTGGCCTCCCTGGCGCCCGACCGGGTCGAGCGGCTGGTCGCCATCTCCGTCGGCCACCCGTCCGCCTACTTCTCCCTCGGCGGCTTCGAGCAGCGGGAGCGGAGCTGGTACATGCTCTTCTTCCAGTTCGAGGGGGTCGCCGAGGAGGGCCTGCGGGCCGACGACTGGCGGCTCCTCCGCGAGTGGGCCGGCGGCGGCGACGTCGAGCGCCACGTCGCCGACCTGTCCCGCCCCGGCGCCCTCACGGCCGCGTTGAACTGGTACCGGGCCAACATCCCGCCCCAGGCCTTCACGCTCGGCCTCGGGCCGGAGCTGCCGCCGGTGCGCTGCCCGGTGATGGCGGTATGGAGCGACGGCGACCACCACTGCCTGGAGCCCCAGATCAAGGGGTCGGACCGGTACGTGGACGGCCCGTTCCGCTACGAGCGGGTGCACCGGGCGAGCCACTGGGTGCCGATCGACGCCCCCGACCGGCTGAACCGCCTGCTGGTCGACTTCCTGGCCTGACCGCCCCTCAGCCGGCGACGGCGCCGCTGCTCGTGCCCGGCTGGCGGAACGGGCCGGTCACCTCGTAGGTGATGCCGGTGCCGCCGCCCCGCTGGGAGCTGAAGTAGAGGCGGTCGGCGGCGGGCGAGAAGGCGATGCCGCTCAGCTCGGACCCGGGGTGGTCCACGACCTGGAGGAACGGCGCCACCCGCCGCTGCGGGGTGATGAGGCAGATCTGGAGGTCGCCGCCGTCCTCGCAGACGTAGATGTCGCCGCCGGCCGTGACGGTCAGGTTGTCGACGCCGTGCAGCGGCGCCTCCGGGTGGGCGGCCCCGTCGTAGAGCACGCGCAGCTGGCCTCGCCCGGTCAGGTAGTCCCACACCCGGTCGTCGCCCTTGGTCGTGAAGTACACGTGCCCGCTGTCGAACCAGATGCCCTCGCCGCCGTCGAACGCCGTGCTCGCCGGCACCTGGAGGCGGGTGGGGCCGCCGGTGAGGGCGGTGGGGTCGGGCACGTCGAGCCACGTGACCCGGCCGACGGGGTCGACCGACGCCACCTGGAGCCGGCCGGCGTCGAGGGACGGGTAGGCGTCGGGGACGAAGCGGTAGAAGCGCCCGTCGGGCTGGTCCTCGGTCAGGTAGAGCACGCCGGCCACCGGGTCGACCGTCACCGCCTCGTGCCAGAACGTGCCGAGCGCGGGGCGGACCACGCCGGCCGTCGCCCCCGTCGGGTCGCACTCCCACACCCGCCCGAGCTCGTGCTCCTCGCAGGACAGCCACGTGCCCCACGGCGTGCGGCCGCCCGAGCAGTTCATGTTCGTGCCCGACAGCACCCGGTGGGCGCCGATGACCGTCCCGGTGGCGTCGAACACGATGGCCCCGGCCCCGCCGGCCAACGGCGCCTCGCTGTTGGCGACGTAGATCCACCCGCCACCGGGCTGGGCGAACGTCGCCGCCCCGTCGGGGAAGACGTGCCACGGGTAGTCGCTGCCGGGGACGACCTCGAGCGACCGGGCCACGACCCGCGACGAGAAGCCGGCCGGCAGGCGGACGCCGTTGGCGTCGGGCGCGAGCAGCGGCCCGTACGGGCCGGCACCCGTCGCCAGCAGCCCCTGCGCCGCGGCCGCGTAGGTCCCCTCCCAGAAGGCGGGCCCGAGCGCCACCGCGCCGGCCGCCGCCCCAGCGAACTTGAGAAAGCGTCGTCGGTCCACGTCCAAAGCTTGGCCGTCGGCCCCGCCGTCTCCTCCACGCCGGTGGCGATCCGGGTGATCCGTGCCGGTGCGGGCGGTCCCGTCCCGCCCGACGGCGCCCGCCGGATGGGTGACGGGGCGGCGCCGGTAAGGTGCCGCCATGTCGGAGGACCTCCTCGCGCTCGGGGCCGCGGAGCTGGCGGCCAGGGCCAGGGCCGTCCGCGACGCCGCCCACGGCACCAGGGTGACGTTCTCGCCGAAGGTCTTCGTCCCCCTCACCATGCTGTGCCGGGACCGGTGCGGCTACTGCACCTTCGCCAAGGCCCCGGCCCGCCTCGACGCTCCCTACCTGACCCCCGAGCAGGTCCTCGCCATCGCCACGGCCGGCGCCGAGGCCGGCTGCCACGAGGTCCTCTTCACCCTGGGAGAGCGCCCCGAGGACCGCTACCCCGTCGCCCGGGCCTGGCTGGCCGAGCACGGGCACGCCTCGACGGTCGACTACCTCGTCGCCATGTGCCGCCTCGTCCTCGACGAGACCGGGCTGCTCCCCCACGCCAACGCCGGCGCCCTGAGCGCCGACGAACTGGCCGCCCTGCGGCCGGTGGCGCCGTCGCAGGGGATGATGGTCGAGACCCTGCGGGCCGACCTCGCCTGCCACCGCGGCGCGCCGGACAAGGAGCCGGCCCGCCGCCTGGCCACCCTCGAGGCGGCCGGCCAGCTCGGCATCCCGTTCACCACCGGCATCCTCGTCGGCATCGGCGAGACCAGGGCCGACCGCCTCGCCGCGCTGGAGGCCATCGCCGCCTCCCACCGCCGGCACGGCCACGTGCAGGAGGTGATCGTCCAGAACTTCCTGCCGAAGCCCGGGACGGCCATGCACGCCGCGCCGCCGTGCCCGGCCGACGAGTACGTCGAGGCCGTCGCCCTCGCCCGGCTCGTGCTCCCGCCCGAGGTCCACGTGCAGGCGCCGCCCAACCTGTCCGACGACTTCGGGGCCCTCCTCGACGCCGGGGTGGACGACTGGGGCGGCGTCTCGCCCGTCACCGCCGACCACGTGAACCCGGAGCGGCCCTGGCCGGCCCTCGACCGGCTGCGGTCGGTGACCGAGGCGCGGGGCTTCGCGCTCGCCCCCCGGCTGACCGTGCACCCGGCCTGGGCGCTCGACCCCGAGCGGTGGCTCGACCCGGCCCTGCGCTTCCCCGTGCTCGACCGGTCCGACGCCGAGGGCCTCGCCCGCGACGACCGCTGGGCGTCGGGCGGGGACACACCGGCGCCGATCGTCCTCCCGGCCCCGTCGGCGTCGGCCGGCGGCGCCGTCGGCGAGGTCCTGGCCGGCGTGCTGATGGGCCACGAGGCGGGCGAGGACGAGCTCGTCACCCTGTTCTCGGCGAGGGGCCCGGAGGTCGCCGCCGTGTGCGAGGTGGCCGACGACCTGCGCCGCCGAACGGTGGGCGACGTGGTCACCTTCGTCGTCAACCGGAACATCAACTACACCAACGTCTGCACCTTCAAGTGCCGGTTCTGCGCGTTCTCGAAGGGGCCGCTGTCCCTGAACCTCAGGGGCGCGCCCTACCTGCTGACGCTGGAGGACATCCAGGGGCGCGTGGTCGAGGCCGTCGAGCGGGGCGCCACCGAGGTCTGCCTCCAGGGCGGCATCCACCCGAGCTTCGACGGCGACTACTACCTCGAGGTCACCCGGGCGGTGAAGGCCGTCGCCCCGGACATCCACATCCACGGGTTCACGGCGCTCGAGGTCACCGAGGGGGCGCGACGGCTGGGCGAGCCCCTCGACCACTACCTGCGCCGGCTGATGGACGCCGGCCTGCGGACCCTGCCGGGCACGGCGGCCGAGATCCTCGACGACGAGGTGCGGGCCGTCCTCTGCGCCGACAAGGTCGACACCCAGGAGTGGCTGGACGCCCACCGCACCGCCCACGC
Organism: Acidimicrobiales bacterium; assembly: GCA_036399815.1. Classification (NCBI taxonomy): domain Bacteria; kingdom Bacillati; phylum Actinomycetota; class Acidimicrobiia; order Acidimicrobiales; species Acidimicrobiales bacterium. Next base: position 42,606 of record DASWMK010000110.1, on the reverse strand, counting down.
CGTCGGGCTGCGGTCGAACGTGACGATCATGTTCGGCTCGGTCGAGCAGCCGAGGAGCTGGGCCCGGCACCTCGTCGTCACCCGCGCCCTCCAGAAGGAGACCGGCGGGTTCACCGAGTTCGTGCCGCTCCCGTTCGTGCACATGGCCGCCCCGATCTACCTCCAGCGCAAGGCCAGGCGGGGGCCGACGTTCCGCGAGGCGCTGCTCATGCACGCCGTCGGCCGCATCGCCTACGACGGCTGGATCCCGAACGTGCAGGCCTCCTGGGTGAAGCTCGGCCTCGGCGGCGCCGCGCAGATGCTCCAGGCCGGGGTCAACGACCTGGGCGGCACCCTGATGGACGAGAACATCTCCCGGGCGGCCGGCGCCGTGCACGGCCAGCTGGTCGAGGAGGCCGGGCTGCGGGCCCTGGTCGAGCCGCTCGGCCGGTCCCTGGAGCAGCGGACCACGCTCTACGGGCGGGTCGCGTCGCCGGTGTGAGCGGCGCCGATCCGCTCGGGCGGGCGGCCGGGAACCTCGCCGGGTGGCACGACGCCTCGGTCAGGGCGGTGGGCCGGCGCACGGCGGTGACGGACGGGGTGTGGCACGGCGTCGGGCCGGTCCCGCCCATCTACTTCCAGGCCATCACCGTCCAGCCGCCGTCGCCCGCCCAGGTCGACGCCGTGCGGACCGCGGTCGACGGCCCGGGCCGCTCGGTGGTGTGCGACACGTGGGGCGGGCTCGACCTCCGGCGCGCCGGGCTGGCACCGGAGGGTGACACCCCCTGGTTCGAGCGGCCGCCCGGCCCGCCCGCCCCGGCCGAGCGCCGGTCCCCGCCCGCCGGCCTCGAGGTCGTGCCGGTCAGGGACGAGGCCACCCTGCGCCGGTTCGAGGCGACCAGCGTCGCCGCCTTCGGGGGCGACCCCGGCGCCCACCGGCCCCTCGCCCTCCACGGGCCCGGCCTCCTCGACGAGCCGGGGATGACGGCGTGGCTGGCCGTGCTCGGCGGCCGCCCGGTCGGCTCGGCCATGTCCTGGCTCGGCGCCGGCGTGGTCGGCGTGTACGCCGTCGCCGTGCTCCCCCGGGCCCGCCGGCGGGGCATCGGCGAGGCGCTCACGTGGACGGCCACCCTGGCCGACCCCGAGCGCCCGGCCGTCCTCCAGCCGAGCCACCAGGCGATGCGGCTGTACCGCCGCCTCGGCTACCGGGAGATCGGGCGGTCCCGCACCTGGTCGACCTGACCGGTCACTCCCACCACTCCTCGGGCAGCCGGCCCTCGATGGCCCTGAGGTTGGTCCTCGTGCAGTCGGAGCACAGCGGCTCGAGGCCCCGGCGGCCGGTGGCGAAGGACCAGTCGACCGGGAGGCCGGGGCCGTCGGCCGTCCGGCCGCACCGGGAGCAGACGGCGGGGGGATCGTCGGGCACGAGGTCACCGTACGCCCGCGGCGCGTGCGATCCTGACGGGTCCATGGCCAACCGACCCCGGTACCGGACCGGCGACGCCGACCTCGACCGCCGCATCGACGAGCTGCTCGACGCGGCCGGTGCGGGCGCCAACCGGGACGTGCTGTTCGACATCCTCGTCTCCGGCGTGCGCCTCGCCCTCGACGAGGCCGACCGCCTGGACCTGAAGATCGCGAGCGCCGCCCTGCGGGAGATGCGGATGGCCTACCGGGCCTTCGCCCCCTACCGGATGGCGAAGAAGGTGACGATCTTCGGCTCGGCGAGGACCGACACGAGCGACCCGCTCTACGCCCAGGCCCGCGACCTCGCGAGGGAGCTGGCCCACCGGGACTGGATGGTGGTCACCGGCGCCGGGCCGGGGATCATGGCCGCCGGCCTGGAGGGAGCCGGCCGGGAGCAGTCCTTCGGCGTCAACATCCGCCTGCCCTGGGAGCAGGACCCGAACCCGTTCATCGCCGGCGACGAGAAGCTCATCTCGATGAAGTACTTCTTCACGAGGAAGCTGATGCTCATGAAGGAGTCGCACGGGTTCGTGTCGCTCCCCGGCGGCTTCGGCACCCTGGACGAGGTCTTCGAGCTGCTCACGCTCCTCCAGACGGGCAAGGCCCTGCCCGCCCCGATCGTGCTGCTCGAGGTGCCGGGCGGGACCTACTGGCGCTCGTGGGAGCGCTTCGTGCGCGACGAGGTGCTGCACCGGCGGCTGGTCAGCCCGGACGACCTCGACCTGTTCACGATCACCGACGACGTCACCACCGCGGTCGACGAGCTGATCGGCTTCTACCGCAACTACCACTCGCTGCGCTGGGTGAAGGACCGGCTGGTGCTGCGGGTGCACGCCGCGCCGACCGACGAGGAGGTCGCCGGCCTGGCCGAGCGCTTCGGGGAGCTCGCCGTCGACGGCCGCATCGAGCGGACCGGCCCGCTCCCGCCCGAGGTCGCCGACGACGACCACGTGGACCTCCCCCGCATCGTCCTGCGCTTCGACATCTTCCGGCTGGGCGGCCTCGGCCGGCTCATCCGGGCGCTGAACGACCTGCCGTCGGCCCCGCAGGGCGAGGAGCCCCGCCCGCCCCTCCCGGCCGCCGAGCCCATGCTCGAGGGCGAGCCCCTCGACGGTTAGCAAGGCCGGCGCGCCCGCACCGCGGCGAGCCCCTGCTCGAGGGCCCGGGCGGTCAGGCCAGGTCGGCGTCGTCGGGCTCGGCGAGGATGGCGGCCGCCTTCTCCACCGCCCGGCGGGCCCTCGTCAGGCGGCGCTCGTCGACCGGGAGCTCGGTGCCGCCGGCGTCGATCGACTCCCTGAGGCGCTCCATGGCCAGGTCGGCCAGCTCCTCGGCGATGGCGAGCAGCCGGGACCTGACGTCCTGGAACTCACCGGCCATCGGCCAGCCCGAGGGCCTCGTCGACCAGCTCCAGCGGGTGGCGGACGGTCAGCCCGGCGGCCGCCAGGTGCAGGGCGCAGCCCGGGTTGGCGCTCGCCACCACCCCCGCCCCCGACCGGGCGACGGCGGCCAGCTTCCGGTCCCGGATGGCGCCCGCCGTCTCCGGGTGGGTCGTGGCGTACGCGCCGCCGGCGCCGCAGCACAGGCCCTCGTCGTCCAGCTCCACGAGGTCGGCGTACGGGCGCAGGACGGCCCGGACGGGCTCGTGGGCCCGCTGGACGTGGCGCAGGTGGCACGGGTCCTGCACCGCCACCCGGGCGGCCAGGCGGCGGCGGGCCGGCGGCAGCCGGTCGAGCCGGCCGGCGAGCCACTCCGACACGTCGAGCACCCGCGCCGAGAACCGCTCGGCCTCCGCCGTCCCGAGCAGCTCGCCGTAGCCCTTCAGGGCCGCGCCGCAGCCGGCCGAGTCGACGAGGACGGGGGCGTCGCCGGGCAGGGCGGCGATGGTCCGCTCGGCGAGGCGGCGGGCGTCCTCTCTCAGGCCGGCGTGGACGTGGAGGGCGCCGCAGCACGCCGCCCCCGGACCGGGGAGGGCGACCCCGGCCCCGGCCGCCTCGACCACCCGCTGGACGGCGGCGTGGGTGTCGCGGAGCCAGGCGTCCATCACGCACCCGGTGAACAGCCAGACGTCGTCGCCGCTCGGGCGGAGGCGGGGCCGGCGGACCGGGAGGCGGGCGGGCAGGCCGGCCCGGCGGGGCAGCGGCAGCCCGGCCCGCTGGGCGACGGCCGCGGCGGTCGACCCCGCGAGGAGCAGGCGGTGGTGGCCGAGGACCCGGTAGGCGAGGCGCCACCACCAGGGCTGGTACGACGGCACGTGCTCGGCGAGGGCGGCCCTCGTGTGCTCCATCAGGCGGCCGAACGGGACCGCCGACGGGCAGGCCGTCTCGCAGCCCCGGCACTGCACGCAGGCGTCCATCACGCCGACGAAGGCGTCGTCGGCGGGGGCGCCGTCCCAGTGGACCCGCCGCATCGCCGCGATCCGGCCCCTCGGCGAGGCCGGCTCCTCCCCCGTCACCCGGTAGGTCGGGCAGTGGGGCAGGCACAGGCCGCAGGCCACGCAGGCGGCGAGGTCGTCGTCGTCGACGCCGAGGTCGATGGTGGAGCGGGCCAGGGCGCGGACCATAGCGGCGGCCTCAGGACACCGACAGCGGGTCGCGCCCGGGGTTGAGACGGCGGGTCGGGTCGAACCTCGACCTGACCCTCTCGTTCAGGTCGACGGTCACCGGGTCGAGGTCCCGGGGCGGCGGCGGGCCGTCGGCGTGGACGACGCCCACGCCGACCTCGGCCACGAACCGCCCGGTCAGGCCCCGGAGCTCGCCGGGCGGCAGCGACCACCGGTGCCCTGGGAGCGGCGGCGGGCCGTCGGCGTCGGCCATCCCCGCCCGCTCGCACACGGCCGCCTGCTCGTCGACGTCGGCCGGGTCGCCCTCGAGCAGGGCCCACGTGGTCGTGCCGTCCCACAGCAGCGACGACGGCCGGTGGAGCGCGTGGAGCAGCGCGAACGGGTCGGCCGGCCCGGCCAGCCAGCGCGACGCGGCCGGGAGCGGGCGGGTGCGGAGGACGACCTCACCGATCAGGCCGAGCGTGCCGAGCGAGCCGACCAGGAGGCGGCACAGGTCGAACCCGCTGACGTTCTTCACCGTCGGCCCGCCGGCCTTGACCAGGCGGCCCTCGGCCGACACGTAGCGGGCTTCGAGGAGCGCGTCGCGCACCGGCCCCCAGCCGAGCCGCCGCACGCCGCTGCGGCCGACGGCGAGCACCCCGCCGACGGTCGCGCCCGGCCCGTCGGGCAGGGCCACGGCCTGGCCGGCCGCGGCGAGCGCGGCGTCGACCTCGGCGACCGGCGTCCCGGCGCCGACCCGCACGGTCAGGTCGGCCGGCTCGAAGGCGACCACCCCGCACGGCGCCCTGACCTCCCTGGCCGCCGGGTCGACCGGCCCGCCGACCTCCCAGGCCGTCCGCCCGCCGACCACCGTCACCGGCCCCTCGTCGCCGACCTCGGCGGCGAAGCGGTCGAGGTCGCTCAGACCCACGCGCCCGCGGGCACCCGTTGCAGGTCGCCGCACCTCGACCCGGTGGGCAGCACCTTCTCCGGGTTGGCCACCCCGTCGGGGTCGAACGCCGCCCGAAGGCGGTCCTGGGCGTCGAGGTCGACCTCGGAGAACATGCCGGGCATCAGGTCCCGCTTCTCGAGGCCGATGCCGTGCTCGCCGGACAGGACGCCGCCGGCGGCGAGCGACGCCCGGACGATGTCCTCCCCGGCCGCGTGCACCCGGTCCATCACCCCCGGCTCGCGGGCGTCGAAGGACAGGAGCGGGTGCAGGTTGCCGTCGCCGGCGTGGAACACGTTGAGCACGGTGAGCCGATGGCGCTCGGCGATGCCGTACACCTCGCGCAGCACCTCCACCAGCCGCGTCCTCGGCACCACGGTGTCGTGCAGGTAGTAGTTCGGGTTGATCCTGGCCACCGCGCCGAACGCCGACTTCCGGCCCTTCCACAGCAGCGCCCGCTCGGCCGGGTCGGCCGCCACCCGCACCGAGCGGGCCCCGCAGGCCCGGCCGATCTCCCCCACCCGCGCCGCCGCCGCGTCGACCCCCGCCGGGAGCCCGTCGACCTCGACCAGCAGCACGGCGGCCGCGTCGGTCGGGTAGCCGGCGTGCGCGTAGGCCTCGGCCGCCCTCGTGATCGGGGCGTCCATCATCTCCATGGCCGCCGGCAAGAGCCCGGCCGCGATCACCGCGCTCACCGTGGCGGCGGCCGAGTCGACGTCGTGGTAGTCGAGCAGCAGGGTCCGCACGGCCGGCGGCACCGGCGTGAGGCGCACGGCGATGCGCACGGCGATCCCGAGGGTGCCCTCGCTGCCGACGAACGCGCCCCGCAGGTCGTAGCCGGGGGGCTCGGGGTCGAGGCCGCCGAGCATGGCCATGCGCCCGTCGGGCAGCACCACCTCGACGGCGAGCACGTGCGCGCTGGTCACCCCGTAGGCCAGGCAGTGGGGGCCGCCCGAGTTGTTGGCCACGTTGCCGCCGATCGTGCAGGACTGCTGGCTCGACGGGTCGGGCGCGAAGTGGAGGCCCAGCGGGCTCAGGCTCCGGCTGAGGTCGAGGTTGACGACGCCGGGCTCGACCCAGGCGACCCTCGACTCGCGGTCGACCTCGAGGATCCGGGTCATCTTCGTGGTGACGATCACGACCGGCCGGCCGACGGGCACGGCGCCCCCGGCGAGGCCGGTGCCCGACCCCCTCGGCACGAACGGCCGGCCGTGGCGGCGGGCGACGAGCACGCAGGCCTGCACCTCCGCCGCCGTCAGCGGGAAGGCCACGACGGCGGCGTCGCCGGCCGGGATGCTCGACGCGTCCCGGCCGAACAGGGCGAGCTCGAGCGGCGCGTCCCTGACCCGGTCGGGGGCCAGCGCCGCCCGGAGGTCGGCGACGACGGGGTCAGCCATCGCCGCCAACCGTAACCGGCGGTCAGACGGCGACCACCACCCCCGGGGGCGCCGTGCCGAAGGTCGAGATCTAGTACGAGTCCGGACAGAAGGGCGGGGGCCCGGCGAAGACGGCGTCGAGGGTCGCGAGGTCGGAGGGCCGGTCGGCGGCGACCAGCCCGGCCACCGAGAGCGCCGTCGCCCCGGCGTAGCCGCTGAAGAGCGGGGCGAGGCCCCGCGGCCCGAGGCGGACGGCGCCCGTGCCGCCCGGCTCGAGGCGCCCCTCGCCGCCGTCGACGACGAGGCGCCACCGGCCCTCGTGCCACGGGCAGTCCGGGTCGGCCAGCTCGAGGTCGACGGCGGCCCGGACGACGGCCGGGAACCCCCGCGCCGCCACCGCGGCGGGAGCGTCGACCACCCGCATCATCGGCCGCAGCTCGGAGGGGTAGCGGGCCACCGGCTTGTCGTCCTGCTCGGGCAGGAGGAGGACGAGCGGGTGCTCGGGCGGGGCCCTGAACCAGGTCGTCGCCGCCTGGGTGGACGACGAGCCGACGATCCGCCACAGCGCGCACGCGTGGTCGGCGGACGTGGCGACGACCTCGTGGACGCCGAGGTCGTAGTCGACCGCGGCCGGGACGTGGCGGTAGCGCACGTACGCCGCCACCCCGCCGTCCGCCCCGTCGACGACGTAGACGTGGCTCGCCCGGAAGTCGTCCCAGAGGGTCTCGTCCCACCACCCGGCCGGTCGGTCGAGGTGGCCGTGGCGGGTCGGCGCCACCCGGGCGTAGCAGGCCTCGAGCGCGGCCCGGTCGTCGACGGTCGCCCGCCTGGCCACCACGCCGGGGGCGCGAGGCAGCGACAGCAGGGCGCGGGTGGCGACCGAGCGCTCCGACCACGTGCCGGCCACCTCGAAGCCGGCGCCCCGGTACAGCCGGGTGGACGCCGGGTACAGCCCGGCGACCGCCTCCCCCCGCTCCCGCATGGCGGCCAGCGGGGCGACCGACACCAGCCGGCCGAGCCCCCTCCCCCGATGCTCGGGGGCGACCGCCACCGGCGAGTAGCCGCCGAGGGGCACGCGCCGCCCGCCGAGGAACACCCCGAACGGGCGCACCTGGGTGGCGGCCACCGGGGCGCCGTCGACGAAGGCGGCGACGATGCGGGACCGGTCGGCCCGCTCGACCAGCCGGCGCACGACGTCCTCGCCGGCGTCGAAGGCCTGGGCGAACATGGCGCCGATGCGCTCGACCTCGCTGTCGTTCCCCGGCGTGCGCACCTCGGTCGTCACCGGCGGATCGTAGGCTGGCCCCGGATGGCCTCCCCCCGGGTTTCCTACGAGGACCTGCACGAGTGGGTGTCGTTCGAGGACCCGGAGGAGGACCGCACCTGGGTCTTCGACGTCACGTTCCTCACCAGCTCCTGGACGTGCATCTTCGGCCGGGGCTGCCCGGGCGTGCTGACCGGCCCGGCCCCCGAGCTCGAGCACGGCTGCTGCTCCTACGGCGCCCACTTCACCGGCGAGGAGGACGTCGCCAGGGTCGAGCGGCTGGCCGCCGAGCTCACCCCGGCGGAGTGGCAGTTCAGGGCCAAGGCCCGCCGCTACGGCGGCGTCGCCCGCCGGACGAGGGAGGGGGCGACGGTGACCCGCCAGGTCGACGGGGCCTGCATCCTGCTCAACCGGCCCGGCTTCCCCGGCGGGGCCGGCTGCGCGCTGCACCGGGCCGCCCTCGGCCGGGGCGAGCGGCCCCTCGACTGGAAGCCGGACGTCTGCTGGCAGCTGCCCCTGCGCCGCGAGGACGAGACCGACGACCACGGGCACGTCACGTCCACCCTGCGGGAGTGGAAGCGCCGGGACTGGGGCCCGGGCGGGTTCGAGTTCCACTGGTGGTGCACGGACAGCCACGAGTCGTTCGCGGCCGGCGACCGGCCGGTGTGGCAGGGGATGCGCGACGAGATCGTCGAGCTGGTGGGTGAGCCGGTCTACGACCTGCTGGCGACCTACCTGGCGGCCAAGGCGTCGGCGGGGGCGCTGCTCCCCCACCCGGCGTCACGGCCCCGCCGCCGCTAGCGGGAGCGGCGGCGCTCCTGCTCGCGGAGCAGGCGCTTGCGCACCCGGATGGCCGACGGCGTGACCTCGACCAGCTCGTCGGCGGCGATCCACTCGATGGCCGTCTCCAGAGTCAGGGCCCGGGGCGGGGTCAGCCGGATGGCCTCGTCCGAGGCGTGGGTCCTGATGTTGGTCTTCTGCTTCTCGCGGGTGACGTTGACGACCATGTCGCCGGGGCGGGCGTTCTCCCCGACCACCATCCCCTCGTAGACCTGCTCGCCGGGGCCGACGAACAGCACGCCCCGCTGCTGGAGGTTGTCGAGGGCGTAGCCGGTGGTCACGCCGGCCCGGTCGGCGATCATGGCGCCGCCCTGGCGGCTCGGGAGGTCGCCGGCCCACGGCACCCACCCGGCGTGGTGCTGGTGGATGAGCGCCGTGCCCCGCGTCGCCGTGAGCAGCAGCGAGCGGAACCCGAGCAGGCCCCTGGCCGGGGCCTCGACGGTGACGATCGTGCGGCCGGTGTCGCCCGGGCGGAGGTCGGTCACCCGCCCCTTCCTCGGGGCGACGGCCTGGGTGACGGTGCCGACGTGGTCGTCGGGCACGTCCACGACGGCCCGCTCGAGGGGCTCGTGGCGGGCCCCGCCGACCTCCCTCGTCAGCACCTCGGGCCGGCTGACCTGGAGCTCGTAGCCCTCGCGGCGCATGGACTCGATGAGCACGGCCAGCTGGAGCTCGCCCCGACCGGCCACCTCGACGAGGTCGGGCGAGCCGGCGTCGTCGAGGCGGATGGACACGTTGCCGAGCGCCTCCCGCTCCAGCCGCTCCCTGACGTGGCGGGAGGTGACGTAGCGGCCGTCCCGTCCCGACAGCGGCGACGTGTTGGCCCCGAACGTCATGCGCAGGACGGGCTCGTCCACGGCGAGGCGGGGCAGCGGGCGGGGGTCGGCCGGGTCGGCGAACGTGTCGCCGATCTCGACCTCGGGGAACCCGGCCACCACGAACAGGTCGCCGGCCGCCGCCTCCTCGACGTCGACCCGGTCGAGGCCCACGAAGCGGAGCAGGGCGGCCGGCCGGCGCCGCAGGGGCGGCTCGTCGCCGTCGCCGAGGAGCACGACCTGGTCGCCCCGGCGCAGGGTGCCCTCGTGGACCCGGCCGATGCCCAGGCGGCCCAGGTAGTCGGAGGCGTCGAGGTTGGTGACGAGCGCCTGGAGCGGGGCCGCCGGGTCGCCCTGGGGCGCGGGGATGGCGTCGAGGATGGCGTCGAGCAGCGGGGTCAGGTCGTCCTCGGGGCCGGGCACGCCCACGCCCTTCACGGCCCGCCCCTCCCTGGCCACGACCGACAGCACCGGGAAGTCGAGCAGGTGGTTCGGGGCGTCGAGGTCGAAGAACAGCTCGTAGACCTCGTCGAGCACCTCGGTCGTGCGGGCGTCGGGCCGGTCGACCTTGTTCAGCACGACGACGGCCGGCAGCCCGGCGGCGAGCGCCTTGGAGAGGACGTAGCGGGTCTGGGGCAGCGGCCCCTCGGCGGCGTCGACGAGCAGCAGCACGCCGTCGACCAGGGCGAGGGCCCGCTCGACCTCGCCGCCGAAGTCGGCGTGCCCCGGCGTGTCGACGAGGTTGACCCGCACCCCCCGCCAGGTGATCGACGCGGCCTTGGCCAGGATCGTGATCCCCCGCTCCCGCTCCTGGTCGTTCGAGTCGAGGACGCGGTCGACGAGGGTCTCGTTGGATCGGAACAGCCCGGTGGCCCGGAGCAGGGCGTCGACGAGCGTCGTCTTGCCGTGGTCGACGTGGGCCACCAGGGCGACCGAGCGGAGCGCCGGGGCCGGGGTCACGGGGAACCGAGCCTACCGGCCCCCGGCTGGATCGAGACCTCCCGGGTCAGCCCCGGGTGTCGTCGTCCTCGTCGTCCTCGTCGTCCTCGTCGAAGGCGCCGTACCGAGCCGCGATCTCCGCGTACTCGTCGTCCTCGTCGCGGTCGTCGTCCTGGTGGGGGCGGAGAGCCGGATCTTCGAGGAGGAAGTCCGGCCCGACCTGCTTCAGCTTGCGCGCCTCTTCGAAGCGCCGATGACGACCCTTCTTCACGGGGCCACTGCTCCCGACTCGACCGATGGCCAGCGCCAGAGTGTACCGCCCGGCGGGGCGGGGACCACGGGCATGGACCGTAGCATCACGCGATGCCCGAACCGTGGTGGAAGGCCGCCGTCGTCTATCAGATCTACCCACGATCCTTCGCCGACGGGAGCGGGGACGGGGTCGGCGACCTCCAGGGCATCCGGTCCAGGATCGACCACCTGGCCGGCCTCGGCGTCGACGCGCTGTGGCTCTCGCCGATCTACCGGTCGCCCATGGCGGACTTCGGCTACGACGTCAGCGACCACTGCGACATCGACCCCGTGTTCGGGACCCTCGACGACTTCGACGCCCTGCTGGCCGACGCCCACGCCGCCGGCATCAGGGTCCTCCTCGACTTCGTCCCGAACCACACCTCCGACCGGCACCCGTGGTTCCAGGCGGCCCGGTCGGGCCGGGACGACCCCCACCGCGACTGGTACATCTGGCGCGACCCGCCCGCCGGCGGCGGCCCGCCCAACAACTGGCGGGCGGCGTTCACCGGCGGGCCGGCCTGGACCCTCGACGAGGCGACCGGCCAGTACTACCTGCACCTGTTCCTGCCCGAGCAGCCCGACCTGAACTGGGCCAACCCCGAGGTGGTCGAGGCCATGCACGGGGTGCTGCGGTTCTGGCTGGACCGGGGGGTCGACGGCTTCCGGGCCGACGTCGTGCACGGGATCGGCAAGGACCCGGCCCTGCCCGACGTGCCCCCCGAGCTGGCCGACACGCCGTACTCGTCGCTCAACGACCACGAGTCGACCCACGAGCTGCTCCGGGGGATGCGCCGCCTGCTCGACTCGTACCCGGGCGACCGGATGATGGTCGGCGAGGTCTACCTGCTGTCGACGGCCAAGGTGGCCCGCTACTACGGCGACGGGGACGAGCTGCACCTCTCGTTCAACTTCCCGCCCCTGTTCACCCCCTGGGACGCGGGGCAGTGGCGCCACCGCATCGACCGGGTGGTCGAGGAGCTGGGGCCCATCGACGCCTGGCCCACCTGGGTGCTGTCCAACCACGACAACGCCCGCCACCGCACCCGCTACGGGTCCGAGGCCAGGGCGAGGGCGGCCGCCGTGCTGCTCCTCACCCTGCGGGGCACCCCGTTCCTCTACCAGGGCGAGGAGCTGGGGCTCGAGGACGCGGAGATCCCGCCCGGGCGGGTGGTCGACCCCGGCGGGCGGGACGGGTGCCGGGCGCCGCTGCCATGGGCGCCGGACGGGCCGTGGCACGGCTGGCCGGCGGAGCCGTGGCTGCCGTTCCCGCCCGAGGCCCAGACCCGCAACCCCGAGGTCGAGCGGAAGGACGAGGGGTCGATGCTGGCCCTCTACCGGCGGCTGCTGGCCGCCCGCCGGGGGTCGGAGGCGCTGCGCCTGGGCGACTGGTCGCCGCTCGCCTCCCCGGGAGCCGTCCTGGCCTACGAGCGGACGAGCGGCGCCGACCGGCGGGCGGTGGCGATCAACTTCACGTCGGAGCCGGTCGAGTGGTCCCCGCCCGGGGCCATGGTGGTCGAGGTGTCGACCGACCCCGCCGCCGAGGGTGCCCCGCCGGAGACGACCCTCGCCCCCGACCAGGCGGTGCTGCTCCGGCCGGCGTGACCCTCCGCCGCCGGCGCCGTCAGATGACGATCCGGAAGACGGCGATGCCGTCGCGCCCCCCGAAGGGGTCGTACCGATCGCCCGCCACGACGGCGCCGGCCGGGGTCACCGCCAGCGCCCGGAGGGGGAAGTAGCGGGACGGGAAGCGGACGAGCCCGGTGCCGCCGAAGGTCTGGTCGGGGTGGCCGTCGACCCGGAGGCGGAGGAGCACGGGCACCTCCCCGCTCGCCCCCGTGCCGGTGTGGTCCTGCCCCAGGACGAGCACGCCCCCGTCGGGCTGGACGGCGACGGCGTTGCCCTGGTCGAACAGGTTGCCCAGGGGCGCGACGAAGATCCCGTCACCGGAGAAGCGGGCGTCGAGCGCGCCGGTCGCGTCGAAGGCGGCGACGAGGAGGTCGTCGTTGTGGCGGTTCACCTTCCCCGACCCGGTGGCGAAGAACCCGCTGCTGTGGCGGGCCACCCCATGGAGCTCACTGCCCGCCCCGTACGCGTCCACCGTGGCGACGCCGTCGCCACCGCCGAACGCCGGGTCGGGCGACCCGTCGGCCCGCAGGGCGAAGAGGGCCGGGACCCCGTCGGCGTCCCCGGCGACCACGACCCCGCCGCCGGCCGTCGCAACGACGTCCCAGCCACCGAGCCCGGGGAGCTCGACGACGCCGTCACCGTCGAAGGCGGCGTCGAGGTCGCCGTCGGCCGTCAACCGGACGACGGCACCGGCGGCGCCGAACCCGATGGTCGCGACGGCCACCCCGCCGTCGTCCAGGACGGCGACGGCATCGACGGACTGGATGCCGTCCAGGTAGACGACGACCCAGCCGTCACCGCCGCCGAACGTCGGGTCCAGCGAGCCGTCGGCCAGGTGGCGGACGACGAGGACGTCCCCGCCGTCCCCTTCTTCGGGCAGGTCGGTCGAGCCGGCGGCGACGATCGTCCCATCGTCGCGCCGCGCGGCGGCGGCGTAGCCCGTCGCCCGGCCGCCGATCCGCACGCCGACGACGCCGTCCCCCCCGCCGAAGGTCCGGTCGAGCCGGCCGTCCGGTCCGTAGCGGACGAGCACCCCGCCGAGCGCCCACTCGGAGCCGGCGACGAGGACCCCGCCGTCGGGCAGGGCGAGGACCTCACTGGCGCGCTGGTCATCGCCGAGGTCGAGGGTGGCGACACCGTCGCCGCTCCACGACGGGTCGAGCGCACCCGGGGACACCGCGACGCCGACGGCGAGGACCGCCGCCGCTGCCAACACCGATCCCACCATGGCCGCCTCCTTCCGGGCAGATAGTGACAGATCGGCGCAGTACGGCGCGAGGTGCGCCCTCACCGCGGCCGGCCGCTAGAGGGGCAGGTGGCTGCGGCGCTCGAGGAGGAGGCCGCCGTGGCCGTCGAAGGCGACGGCGGCGTCGCCGGCGACCAGTCGGCGGATCGGCTCACCGGCCAGCTGGGCCCGCCAGCCGGTGGCGAGGCGGGCGTCGGCGTCGCCCCGCAGCAGGGCCTCGATGTCGGCCCGGGTGGCGAGCAGGGCGGTGTCGAGGCGTAGGGTCCTCGCCAGCTGGCTGACCCAGGCCGACACCAGCGTGACGGCCGGGCGCAGCTCGCGGCCGGCGTCGACCAGCCGGGGCTCGCGCAGCTGGTCGGGCCGCAGGGCCAGGCCGGCCTCCACGGCGGCCAGGATCTCCCGGCCGAGGGGCCCCCGCACCTGGCGGTCCTCGATGCCCCGCACCGTCCGCAGCTGGTCGAGGGTCCTCGGCGGCCGCTGGGCGATGGCCACGAGCGCCAGGTCGGGCAGCACGAAGCGCACCGGCTGGTCGATGGCGGCGGCCCGCCGCTCCCGCCACGCGGCGAGCGCCTGGGCGACGCCCCGGGACGAGCCCCGCAGCGCCCTGGCCTCCTTGATCCGGAGCCACGCGTCCTCGGGAGGGCGGGGCCCGTAGTCCCTGGTCCGCGCCTCCTCGCACTCGGCGAGCGCCCACTCCAGCCGGCCGCAGGCCCCGAGCTCGTCGACCAGCCGGTCCCGCAGGGCGAGGAGGTGGGCGACGTCGGCGGCCGCGTAGTCCTGCTGGTCGGGCCCGAGCGGGCGCCGGAGCCAGTCGGTCAGGCGGTCGCCCTTCGGCAGGCGGACGCCGAGCATCTGCTCGACGAGGGCGGCGAGCGACGGGGTCGACATGCCGACGAAGCCGGCCGCCAGCTGGGTGTCGAACAGGGCCGACGGGACGGCCCCGCACTCCTGGAGGAGCACCTCGAGGTCTTGGGCGGCGGCGTGCATGACCGCCGTGCCCGGCCCGGCCAGCACCTTGGAGAGCGGGGCGAGGTCGACGGCGAGGGCGTCGACCAGCACGATGCCGCCCGGCCAGGCGAGCTGGACGAGGGCGACGCGTGGGAAGTAGGTCCGCTCCCGGTGGAACTCGGTGTCGACGGCGTAGGCGGACTCGTCGGCCAGCGTGTCGACGACGTCGGCGAGGGCCTCGTCGTCGTCCACCCAGCGGGCGAGTGGCCCGTCGCCGCTCACCCGGGTTGGTCGCCGGTGCGCACCGGGCGCTCCCCGCCGTCGGCCCAGGCGAGCATCCCGCCGGTGACGTTGACGGCGTCCACCCCCTGGGCCCGGAGGAACTGGACGGCCCGCGCGCTGCGGGCGCCGCTGCGGCAGATCACGTAGACCGGCCGGTCGGTGGGCACCTCGGCGGCCCGGTCGGCCACCTCGCCGAGGGGCACGAGGTGGGCGCCGGCGATGTGCCCGTCGTCGCGGTACTCGTCGGGCTGGCGGACGTCCAGCAGGTAGCCGCCCCCGGCCAGCCGGTCGGCCAGGGTGGCCACGTCGATCTGCGGGAGGTCCATCCCCGCAAGGGTAACTCCCCGTCCGGCACGGACGGTCACGGCGCGTGCAGGTCGTGGGGGGTGTCGGCGTCGGCGACGGCCGCCGGATCGGGCACGGCCACCTCGAGGACGACCAGCCCGGCCGCGGCGCGGTGCACGGCCCGCTCCCCCGCGGCCAGGGCGTCGGCGAGCGGGCCGGCGCAGCGCCGCCGCCAGGCGCCGAACAGCCACTGCCGGCGCCCGTCGACCACGGCGACGGCCGCGTCGGCGGACGGGTCGCCGGCCAGGGCGGCGACGACGGCGGCGACGGCGGCCCCGTCGGCGGCCGGGAGGTCGCAGGCGAGCACGGCGACCGGGTCGGCCGGCGCCCGCCGCAGCGCGGTCACGATCCCGCCGACCGGGCCGAGGCCGGGCTCGTCGTCGGGCACGGCGGCCAGCCCGGCCCGGCGCAGGCCGTCCACGTCCCCGCCCACGGCCACGACGTCGACGGCGCCGGCGGCCCGCAGCGCAGCCGCGGCGACCGCGGCCAGCGGCCGGCCGCCGACGGGGAGCAGCGCCTTGTCCCTGCCCATCCGCCGGCTGGCGCCCCCGCAGAGGACGGCGCCGGCGAGCTCAGCCGCCGTAGTTCATCCTCGTGTCCTCCATGCGGAGGACCTCGACGTCCTCGGGCCGCTGGAACCCGCAGTCGACGACCTCGCCCACGAAGAACGTGTGGGAGCCGGCGTCGACCTCGGTCGTCACCCGGCAGTCGAGCCAGGCGGCGGCCTGGTCGAGCACGGGGGCGCCGGTCGGGCCGTCGTGGTACGGGAAGCCGTTGAGCGTCCTCGCCACCGGGTCGACCTCGACCGGCTTGGTGAACTTCCGGACGATCGTCCGGTCCTCGCGGCTCAGGATGTTGAGGGTGAAGGACCGGCCGTCGGCGATCAGCCGGTGGGTCAGCGCCTCCTTCTCGACCGAGATGCCGAGCAGCTTGGGGTCGGTCGAGACCTGGGTGGCGAGGTTGAGGGTCATGCCGTTGCGGCGGTCGCCGGCCCGGCTGCCGACGACGTAGAGGCCCGACGGCATCGTCCAGAGCACCCGGCGGCGGCGCTTGTCGTACTCCTCCGGGTCGGCGCCGTCCGGGACGGGGCCGACGATGCCGGACTGGACGGGCATCCCTACCCCTCCCACTCGGGGTCGAGCTGGCGCAGGAAGACGGCGCAGCGCTCGGCCTCCTCGGCCTCGCCGATGCGGGCCGCCGTCCGCCGGAGGCCGTCGAGGGCGCGCAGGAAGCCCCGGTTGGGCTCGTGGCGCCAGCGCACGAACCCGGAGCCCCGCCAGCCGTTGCGGCGGAGGCGGTCGAGGCCGCGGTGGTAGCCGACCCGGTAGCAGGCGTACGCCTCGGCGTCGTCCCCGGCGAGGTCGCCGAGCCTCGCCCAGGCGTCGAGGAAGGCCGGCCAGCGGGTGGCGACGGCCGCCACCCGGTCCCGCCGCTCGCCCTCCGGCGCGGCGAGCGCCTCGTCGAGGGCGGCGAGCGCGGCGGCCGGCTCCGGGTCGAGGACGGTCTCCGGCGGCCCGGACGGGGTCAGCGACACGGGGTCGGGCATGGCGCCGAGGCTAACGACCCCGGCGCGCGGCCAGGGCCGCCGCCGTCGCCTCCCTCGCCGTCGCGATCAGCGCCCCGGCCCTCGTGAGGTCGTGCGGCCGCACCGCGGGCGGGTCGCCGGTCGGCAGCAGGACGGCCTCGACGCCGGCGGGCAGCACGGCCAGCTCCCGGCGCAGGCGGTGGCGGCGGGCGACCCAGTAGGCGGCGACGGCCGCGTCGAGCGGGCGGCGGGGCGGCCGCCTCGGCCGGTCGACGGTGCCGACGGTGAGCACGTAGAGCAGGTCGGCGCCGAGCTCGACGGCCCGGCCGACAGGCACGTCGTCGACCACCGCGCCGTCCACGAGGCGCCGGCCGTCGAGCTCCACCGGCGGGTAGACGGCGGGGACGGCGCACGACGCGAGCAGGGCGTCGACCAGCGGCCCGTCGGCGAACCAGGCCGGCGCGGCCGCCTCGAGGTCGGTGGCCACGCAGTGGAAGGGGACGACCAGGTCGGCGAAGGACCGGCCGGCGAGGAACTCCTCGACGACCGCCCGCAGGCCGGCGAGGGTGTGCACGGCCTCGCCCCGGCGGGCGAGGGCCACCGTCGTCGACAGCCACCGGCTGGGCAGCACGTCGCGGCCGTCGAGCCCCTTCCACAGGGTCGCCAGCCGGTCGAGGCAGTCGCCGGTCGGGTCGGACGCGAACGCCGCCCCGTTGAGCGCCCCGACCGAGCAGCCGACGACGAGGTCGGGCCGCACGCCCTCGTCGGCGAGGGCCTGGAGCATCCCGACCTGGATGGCGCCCAGGTTGCCGCCCCCGCCGAGGACGAAGGCGACCGTCATCCGGCCCGGGCGACCGCCCGGCGGACGAAGTCGGCGAACGCCTCGGCGTGGCTCGTGTGGCCGCCGTGGCCGGCGCCGTCGACCACGACCAGCTCGGCGCCGGGCGCCGAGGCGGCCAGGCGGCGGGCCGCCTCGCGGTGGTGGGCCGCCGACTCGGTGCCGTGCCCGGCCACGACGGGGACGGGGAGCGCCCGGGCGTCGTACGGGGCCACGCCGTTGCGGACCATGTGGAGGTCGGCGATCAGCGCCGGCCCCTCGGCCCTGCGGTCGGCCTTGGTCCGGGGCGGCAGGCGCTCCCACCTGGCGTCGCCGACCATGCGGCGCATGAACACCTCGGCCGCCCCGGCCGGGTCGGCCACCGCGGCGGCGAGCGCCGACCCTCCCGCCGTCACCGGCGGCCACCACGGCTCCCAGGGCATGGGCGCCTCGAAGGCGCCGACGGCGCGGACGAGGTCGGGGCGGCGCTCGGCGGCGACCAGCGCGATCACCCCGCCGATGCTGTGCCCGACCACGACCGCCGGCCGGCCGCCGGCCACGTCGAGCACGTCGGCGGCGTGCACGGCCACGTCGGCCACGGCCGGCACGCCCACCGACCGCCCGTAGCCCCGGCGGTCGAAGCGCACGACGTGCAGGTCGGCCAGCCGCCTGGCCGCCTTGGCGAAGCTGGTGGCCCGGTCCATCGACCCGTGCACGAGGACGACGGTCGGCCCGTCCGGGTCGCCCTCCTCGACCACCCACAGCCCGGTGGCGGCGTCCAGGGTCACAGGCGGCGGCGCAGTGGGTGGTCCTCGGGCACCTCGACGAGCACCAGCGCCAGCCCGTCCGGGTCGGCCACCCAGCACTCGCGGAGGCCCCACGGCTTGGTCTCGGGCGGGGCGACCACGGTGACGCCGAGGCCGGCCAGGCGCTCGTGCTCGGCGTCGACGTCGGGCACCTGGAGCCAGAGGCTGACGTCGCCGGCGCCGAGCGGCCCGCGGTGGTCGCCGGGCTGGGCCAGCAGCTCGAGGAAGCCGCCGCCGAGGAACAGGACCGTCCCGGTCACCCGCCCGCCGGCGCCGTACTCGCGGTAGACGCGGAGGCCGATGACCTCGGTGTAGAAGCGGAGCGACGCCTCGAAGTCGTGCGGCCGGAGCAGCACCCGGCTGGAGAGCACCTCCACGGCCGGGGGACGCTAGCGGTGGGCCGCGGGGCCGGGCCTCAGGACCGGGGGACCTTGCTCCAGGGCAGCTCCTTGTCCACCCGCACGTCGCCGGGGAGGCCGAGGACCCGCTCGCCGAGGATGTTGCGCATGATCTCGGAGGTGCCGCCCTCGATCGAGTTCGCCCTCGACCGGAGGAACATCTTCCTGGCGTCCCTGCCGCCGAGGCCCACCTCCTCGGGGCGGACCATGTCGTAGCTGCCGTACAGCATCCCGTCCGCGCCCATCAGGTGGATGCAGAACTCGTAGATGCGCTTGTTCAGCTCGGCGAAGGCCAGCTTGGCGGTCGACCCCTCCGGGCCGGGGGTGCCGAGGCGGCGCATCTGGGAGGCCCGCAGGTTGGTCAGCCTCGTCACCTCGGCCTCGATCCAGAGGCGCACGAGCTCGTCGCGGCGGGCCGGGTCCGAGTGGCCCCCCTCCTTCCACAGCCGGACGGCCTCGGCGATCGGGCCCGAGCCCCTGGGCGCGACGGCGCCGCCGATCGACACCCGCTCGTTCATCAAGGTGGTGATCGACACCCGCCAGCCCTCGCCGACCTCACCCAGCCGCTCGCGGTCGGGGATGCGGACCTCGGTGAAGAACACCTCGTTGAACTCGGCCTCGCCGGTGATCTGGCGCAGCGGCTTGACCTCCACGCCCGGCGCGTGCATGTCGACGACGAAGTAGGTCAGCCCCTTGTGCTTCGGCTGCTCGGGGTCGGTCCTCGCCACGAGCATCCCCCACCTCGCGAGGTGGGCGAGGGTGGTCCACACCTTCTGGCCGCTCACCACCCACTCGTCGCCGTCCCGGACGGCCCGGGTGGCGAGGGAGGCGACGTCGGAGCCCGCGCCGGGCTCGCTGAACAGCTGGCACCAGATCTCGTCGCCGGTGAACAGCGGCCGGAGGTAGCGGCGCTTCTGGTCCTCGCTGCCGTGGGTGACGACGGTGGGCGCGCCCATGCCGTGGCCGATCGGGTTGCGGAAGAACGCGTTCGGCCCGCCGGCGGCGGCCACCCGGTGGTCGACCAGGCGCTGGAGGCCGGGGCCGAGCCCGAGCCCGCCGTGGCCCTCGGGGAAGTGGACCCAGGCCAGCCCGAGGTCGAACTGGGCGCCGAGGAAGTCGCGGGGCGGCGTGGTGGCCGGCGGGTGCTCGGCCAGCAGCCGGTCCACCAGGGCGGCGACCCGCTCCTCGTCGGTGCGGGCGGGCGCGGCGTCGACGGCGGTCATGCGTGCAGCCTCCGAGAAGTTGACCGGACGGTCAAGACAGTACCCCGCCCGGGCCGGCGTCAGTTGAGGCGGGCCCTGGCCCGGACGGCGGCGACCCGGTGCTCGCTGGCCCGCTCCGGGTCGGCGCCCTCCAGGTCGTCGGCCAGGCGCTCGAGCTCGCCGGCGGCCAGGTCGAAGCGGCCGGTGGCGGCGAGCGCGGACGCCAGCGCCGCCCTGGCGTCGGGCTCCACGCCCGGGATGGCGGCCCGCAGCCGCAGCACCTCCACCAGCGCCCCTCGCGCCCCCGACGCCCGGTAGACGGCGGCCAGGTTGGCGAGCATCCGGGCGAGGATGGCCCTCGGCCCGACCGGCGCCAGCCAGGCCTCGTCCCACGGCGCGCCGGGGCCGTGGAGGGACCGGAACAGCCGCTCGCAACCCTGCCGGTCGAGCAACCGGCCGCCGTGGAACGGGTCGACGAACACCTCGTGGTCCACCCGGTCGCGCAGCAGGAAGTGGCCGGGCATGCCCACCCCCTGCACCGGCACCCCGATGCGCCGGCCGACCTCCATGGTCAGCACCGACAGGCTGATCGGGATGCCGCGGCGGCGGGCCATCACCTCGTTCAGGAACGAGTTGCGGGGGTCCTCGTAGGTGTCCCGGTCGCCCCGGAAGCCGAGGTCCTCGAACAGGTACGGCAGCAGGTGGTCGAGGGTCGGGCCCGGGCAGCCGGCGGCGATGGCGTCGAGGCGGGCCAGCTCGGCGGCCACCTCGAGGCCGGGGGTGGCGTGGGCGGCGAGCAGCAGCGCCGCCTCGTCGAGGGGCACCGCCCGCTGCTCCTGGCGGACGAGCCGGGCGAAGCGGGCAGCCGCCGCCGCGGGGTCCACGACCCCAACCGTACCGGCGGTACGGTCACCGGCCATGCACCCAGGCGTCCACGCCGCCGCCCGCCCCGACAAGCCCGCCGTCGTGATGGCCGGCACCGGCGAGGTCGTCACCTACGGCGAGCTCGACGCCGAGTCGTGCCGGCTGGCCCGGCTGTTCGCCGACCTCGGCCTCCGCCCCGGCGACCACATGGCGCTCATGGTCGAGAACCACCCGCGGTTCATGTCCGTGCTGTGGGCCGCCCACCGCTGCGGCCTCTACTACACGGCGGTCAGCACCCGGCTGACCCCGGGCGAGCTGGCCTACGTCCTGAACGACTGCGAGGCCAAGGCCTTCGTCACCTCGGCCGCCGTGCGGGACGTCGCCGCCGCGGTCGTCGGCGACACGCCCGGCGTGCGGGCCCGGCTCATGATCGGCGGCACCGCTGACGGCCACGACGCCTACGAGGACGCCATCGCCGCCTACCCGCCCGAGCCGCCGGCCGAGCAGTTCGACGGCACCGACATGCTCTACTCCTCGGGCACGACCGGGCGGCCGAAGGGGGTCAAGCCGCCGCTCACCGTCGCCCCGCTCGGCAGCCTGCCCGACGGCGTCACCCTGCTCTGCCAGGCCCTGTTCGGGATGGACGAGTCGTCCGTGTACCTGACGCCGGCGCCGCTGTACCACTCGGCGCCGCTGCGCTTCACGAGGGCGGTGCACAAGCTCGGCGCCACGGCCGTCGTCCTCGATCGGTTCGACCCGGTCGCCGCGCTCGACGCCATCGAGGGCCACCGGGTGACCCACAGCCAGTGGGTGCCGACCATGTTCATCCGGATGCTGAAGCTCCCCGAGGAGGAGCGCACGGCGCGGGACCTGTCCTCCCACCGCTGCGCCATCCACGCAGCCGCGCCGGTGCCCGTGCCGGTGAAGCGGCAGATGATCGAGTGGTGGGGCCCGATCGTCCACGAGTACTACGCGGGCACCGAGGGCAACGGGTTCGTCTACTGCAACTCGGAGGACTGGCTGGCCCATCCGGGCACGGTCGGCCGGCCGCTGATCGGGTCGGTCCACATCGTGGGCGACGACGGCGAGGAGGTGCCGGCCGGCCGGACGGGCACCATCTACTTCGAGGGCGGCGCCGAGTTCGAGTACCACAAGGACCCGGAGAAGACGGCCTCGGCCCGCCACCCGAAGGGGTGGACCACCCTCGGCGACATCGGCCACGTCGACGAGGAGGGCTTCGTCTACCTCACCGACCGCAAGGCCCACATGATCATCACGGGCGGCGTGAACGTGTACCCGCAGGAGGCCGAGAACGTCCTCGCCACCCACCCCAAGGTGGCCGACGTGGCCGTGATCGGCGTGCCCCACGAGGAGTTCGGCGAGGAGGTCAAGGCCGTCGTCCAGCCCCTGGCCATGGAGGACGCCGGGCCCGAGCTGGAGCGGGAGCTGGTGGAGTTCTGCCGGTCCCAGCTGGCCGACGTGAAGTGCCCCCGGTCGGTCGACTTCCGCCCGGAGCTCCCCCGCCACCCCACCGGCAAGCTCTACAAGCGCCTGCTGAAGGACGAGTACTGGGCCGGCCACGAGACGCGCGTCGTCTGAGCGGCGGCCGCCTCAGCCGGGCGGCTGCGACAGCGGGGTGCGGCCCGGGAAGCCGTCCTCGGGCCAGTGCCACCACGCCACCTCCGGCTCCCCCACCACCCAGCACAGCAGGTAGGACCGGCCGCTCGGCGACCGGGCGGGGAAGTCGACCAGCCCGCGGTCCACGTCGCGCAGCACGATGCCGTCGTCCTCGAGCTCGCCGAGCACGGCCCGCAGCGCGGCCTCGCCGGCCGCGCCGCGGTCGTCGCCGGGGCCCCGGCCGTTGCGCCGGACGAGCTCGGCGCGCGCCACCCGCGCCTCGCGCACGGAGCGCACGGCGTCCCTCGCCTGCTCGACGAGCGCGGCGACCCGCGCGAGGGCGGCGTTGGCCTCCGCCACCGTCCACTCCCGGCTCGCCACCGCGCCACTGTGACAGAACCGTCGCCGATGAACACCGTGTGGCCAGGAGGCGTCTGGTACGTTGCCG
Source organism: Acidimicrobiales bacterium (assembly GCA_036399815.1). Classification (NCBI taxonomy): domain Bacteria; kingdom Bacillati; phylum Actinomycetota; class Acidimicrobiia; order Acidimicrobiales; species Acidimicrobiales bacterium. The sequence continues at coordinate 20,020 of DASWMK010000110.1, read as the reverse complement.
CGCAAACGGCCATGGAGAGGCGCCTCGCACGAGCGTGGCGTTCGAGCGTTTCCGGGGGGAGGTGCTCGGCCAGGGTGACGAGGTCCGTCCGCGACCGTCACCCGTCCGGTCGCGCGCATCCCGCCCCGGCGGACGATCCCGTCCTGAAAGGGGAATGGATGAACCGACGACACCGACCGCGATGGCGCCTGCTGGCGCTCCTGATGGCGCTGGCCCTCCTGTCGGCCGCGTGCGCCAACGACGACGGGGACGAGGGCTCGAGCAGCGGCGGCGGTGACGACGGGGGGGGTGACCAGACCGTCACGGTCTTCGGTCCCGAGGTGGAGCAGGAGGCCCAGGGCTTCACCGACTCGCTCGCCGACTTCGAGGAGGAGACCGGGATCACCATCGAGTACCAGGGCGACCGCAGCTTCGAGGAGCAGATCGGCGTCCGGGTCGACGGCGGGGACCCGCCCGACATCGCCATCTTCCCCCAGCCCGGCAAGATCAGGGACTTCCAGGACCAGCTGGTGCCGCTGCCCGACGACATCGTCGAGACCATCTCCGGGTCCTTCGACGAGTACTGGGTCGAGCTCGTCACCATCGACGGGAACGTCTACGGCGTCCCCAACAAGAGCGACCTGAAGAGCCTGGTGTGGTACTCGCCGGAGGCCTTCGCCGAGAACGGCTACGAGGTCCCCGAGACCCAGGAGGAGCTGCTCGCGCTGGCCGACCAGATGGTGGCCGACGGGAACACGCCGTTCTGCATCGGGCTCGGCTCCGACGCGGCCACCGGCTGGCCGTTCACGGACTGGATGGAGGACTACATGCTCCGGCTCAAGGGGCCGGAGGTGTACGACCAGTGGGTCAACCACGAGATCGCCTTCGACGACCCGCAGGTCGTCGAGGTCGGCGAGTACGTGATCGACCTGTGGTCCCGTGAGGGCTACGTGTTCGGCGGCCTCCAGAACGTCGCCGCCACGCCGTTCGCCGAGGCCGGCCTGCCGATCCTCGAGGGCGACTGCATGATGCACCGCCAGGCCAACTTCTACGCCGCCAACTGGCCGGAGGGCACCGAGATCGGCGAGGACGGGCAGGTCAACGCCTTCTACCTCCCGACGTTCGAGGACCAGGACTTCGGCACCGTCGTGCTCGGCGGTGGCACCTACGCCGCCGCCTTCACCGACTCGGACGCGGTGATGGAGGTCCTCCGCTTCCTGTCGAGCACGGAGTACGTCGAGACCCGGGCCGCGCAGCCCGTCGGCGGCTTCCTCTCGGCCAACCGGGACCAGGACACGAGCGCCTACGTCAACGAGATCGACCAGACGTTCGCGGAGATCCTGACCAGCGCGGACCCGTTCCGCTTCGACGCCTCCGACCTGATGCCGGGCGCCGTCGGGGCGGGCAGCTTCTGGACGGCAGCCGTCGACATCACGACGGGAGCATCGGACGTGCCGACCGCCTTCGCGGAGGTCGAATCGTCCTGGCCATCGGACTAGGAACGTCGGAGGGGCGCCCCTGAGCGGGGCGCCCCTCCGCTCGTCAGGAGGACCGAGTGGGACAACTCCTCTCCACGATCGTCAGCTCCGCCATCGCCATCCTGGCCACGGCAGCGCTGTTCGTGGCCGTCAACAAGCTGTTCGACCTGCCCCTCAAGAACTTCCGCCTGTTCGCCACGGTCGCCGGCGCCGCCCTCGGCGCGTTCCTCGGCCTCGTGGTCAACAGCGGCGGCTGGTTCCTCGGCGGGGCGCTCTGGCCGCTCGGCGGCGCCGTCGTCGGCGCCCTGTTCGGCTTCTTCGTCTGGGGACGGCGCAACCCGAGCAGGGCCAGGCGGACGGCGATCACGGAGCGGTCCAGGCCGGCCATCTTCCTCGCCCCGGCCCTCCTGTTCCTCTTCCTCACCCTCGTCGCCCCGACCATCAGGACCATCTACCTCAGCCTGCGCAACAGCAGCGGCGACGAGTTCGTCGGCCTCGACAACTTCCAGTCCATCTTCACCAACGACTCGATCTTCAACGTGAACGGCCTCGGCGACCTGGTGGGCAGCCGGCTGTTCTTCCTCGCCGTGCTCGTCATCGCCCTCGGGATCGGGTGGACGATCCTCTCCGGCACGAGGTCGAGGACGGGCGTCGACATGACGGCGCCGACCCCCGTGCTGGCCCTGCTGATCGGCGGCTTCCTCGTCGTGCTCGCCGCCGTCGGCTCGCTGCGGGCGGTGATCTGGAACAACGTCTACTGGATCGTCTTCGTCGTGCTGATCAGCACGGCCGCCGGGCTCGCCATCGCCGTGCTGGCCGACAAGGCCAAGGGCGAGAACGTGGCCAAGTCGCTGATCTTCATGCCGATGGCGATCAGCTTCGTCGGCGCCAGCGTGATCTGGCGGTTCGTCTACGCCTTCACCCCGGCCGGCCGCGACCAGATCGGCCTCCTGAACGCCGTGTGGGTCGGCCTCGGCGGCGAGCCCCAGGCGTGGATCCAGCAGCTCCCCTGGAACACCCTGTTCCTCATCGCCATCATGATCTGGATCCAGACCGGCTTCGCCATGGTCGTGCTGTCCGCGGCCATCAAGGCGGTGCCGACCGAGCTGACCGAGGCGGCCAGGGTGGACGGGGCGACGGCGCCGCAGATCTTCTGGCGGGTGACGATCCCCCAGATCCGCTCGACCCTCCTCGTGGTCGTCGTCACCCTCACCATCCTCGTGCTGAAGGTCTACGACATCGTCAAGGTCATGACCAACGGCGAGTTCGGCACGAACGTGATCGCCAACGAGATGTTCGACCAGGCCTTCATCGCCAGGAACCGGGGCGTGGGCTCGGCCCTCGCCGTCGTGCTCCTCGTCGCCGTCATCCCGATGATGGTCCTCAACGCCCGCCGCGTCCGCAGGGAGGCCCTCGGTTGACCACGAGCACGATCGAGCCAGTCCTCGCCCCCATCCCGCGGGCGCGCGTCGGGACCGGCGCCCGCGTCCACGGCGCCCTCGCCGCCATCCCGACCGGGGTCCTGTGGGTGCTCGTCGCCCTGTGGACCCTGCCGTCGATCGGCCTGCTGGTGTCGTCGTTCCGGGCCGAGGAGGCGGTCAAGACGACCGGCTGGTGGACGGTGTTCACCGACCCGTCGCTCACCCTCGACAACTACCGGTCGGTGTTCGAGTCGTCCGGCACCGACGCCGCCAACATGTGGCAGCACTTCCTCAACTCGCTGTCGATCGTGATCCCGGCGACCGTCATCCCGATCGCCTTCGCCGCCTTCGCCGCCTACGCCTTCGCCTGGATGGACTTCAAGGGGAAGCACTGGCTGTTCATCGGCGTGGTCGCCCTGCTGGCCGTGCCCCTCCAGATGTCGCTGATCCCGCTGCTCCAGCTGTACACGGGCGGCGCCCACCTGACCCTCGCCGGCCAGACCATCACCCTGTTCCCGAACCTCGAGCTGGCCGGGTCCCGCGAGGCGGTGTGGCTCACCCACATCGGCTTCGGCCTGCCCCTCGCCATCTTCCTGCTGCACAACTACATCAGGGGCCTCCCGAAGGACCTGTTCGAGGCGGCCAGGATCGACGGCGCCGACCACTTCACGATCTTCTGGCGCCTGGTGCTGCCGCTGTCGGTCCCCGCCCTCGCCGCCTTCTGCATCTTCCAGTTCCTCTGGGTGTGGAACGACTACCTGGTGGCGCTCACGTTCGTGGGCGCGTCGCCGGAAGACGCGCCGATGACGATCCGCCTCGCCACCCTGTCCGGCGGTCGCGGCCAGGACTGGCACCTCCTCACGGCGGCCGCGTTCGTGTCGACCGCCCTGCCCATCGCCGTGTTCTTCTCGCTCCAGAGGTTCTTCGTCCGCGGCCTGCTGGCCGGTTCGGTCAAGGGCTGACCCCAGCCCGACAAGGAGGCTCCCATGGCCGAGGTCCTGCTCGACGACGTCAACAAGGTCTACGAGAACGGGTTCCACGCCGTCCACGACCTCGACCTGGAGATCGCCGACGGCGAGTTCCTCGTCCTCGTCGGCCCCTCGGGGTGCGGCAAGTCGACGGCCCTGCGGATGGTGGCCGGGCTGGAGGACATCAGCTCCGGCACCCTGAAGATCGGCGACCACGTGGTGAACGACGTCCCACCGAAGGACCGGGACATCGCCATGGTGTTCCAGAACTACGCGCTGTACCCCCACATGACGGTGGCGGACAACATCAGCTTCGCCCTCCGCCTGGCCAAGGTGCCGAAGGACGAGATCCGCAAGCGGGTGATGCAGGCCGCGAAGACGCTCCAGCTCGAGGAGTGGCTGGAGCGCAAGCCCGGCCAGCTCTCCGGCGGCCAGCGCCAGCGGGTTGCCATGGGCCGGGCCATCGTCCGCAACCCGAGCGTGTTCCTGATGGACGAGCCGCTGTCGAACCTCGACGCCAAGCTGCGGGTGCAGATGCGGGCCGAGATCGCCCGGCTCCAGCGGGACCTGAAGGTGACCACCCTCTACGTCACCCACGACCAGGTCGAGGCCATGACGATGGGCGACCGGGTGGCCGTGCTCAACCGGGGCGTGCTCCAGCAGGTCGACGCCCCCGAGCGGCTCTACGACCAGCCCGACAACCTGTTCGTCGCCGCCTTCATCGGCTCGCCGTCGATGAACCTGCTCGACGCCCAGGTGATCGGCCAGGACGGGTCGACGTCGCTCTGCGTGGGCGCCCAGACGATCCAGTGCGGGCCCGAGCTGACCGCCGCCCGGCCGTCGATCCGGGGCCACGAGCGGGTGATCGTCGGCATCCGGCCCGAGGACCTCTCCGACGCCTCGCTCGACCGCTCCGACGGGATGCCGAAGCTGAACGCGACCGTGGAGCTGCGGGAGGCGCTCGGCTCGGAGATCCTCGTCCACCTGAAGATGGACGCCACCCCGGCGATCACCGAGGACGTCAAGGCCATCGCCGCCGACGCCGCCTCCGGCGACGCCGCCGCCGTCGAGGACCTCGAGCGCCAGACCAGCGAGGGCAAGGCGATGGTCGTCGCCAAGTTCGACCCCCGCAGCCGGGTCAAGGTCGGCGACACCGTGCAGGTGGCGGTGTCCACCGACCGCCTCCACTTCTTCGACCCCGCCACCGGCCTCGCCATCAAGTAGGCGGGGCCGGCCTCGCGTCAGCCGTCGAGGACGACGAGGCGGGTCTCGGTCATCTCCCGGACCGCGTAGGCGGGGCCCTCGCGGGTGTTGCCGCTGTCGCGCACGCCGCCGTAGGGCATCTGGTCGGCCCGCCAGGTCGGCACCTCGTTCACGAGCACGCCGCCGTAGTCGAGCTCGCGGGCGGCCCGGAGGGCGGTCGACAGGTTCGCCGTGAACACGGCGGCCTGGAGGCCGTAGTCGGTGTCGTTGGCCAGCGCGAGCGCGTCGTCGAAGCGCCGGTAGGTCTGCACGGCGACGACCGGCCCGAAGATCTCCTTGCGGCACACCTTCATGTCGGCGGTGACGTCGGTGAGCACGGTCGGGACCAGCATCCCGTCCCGCACCTCGCCGCCGGCCCGCACCTTGGCGCCGGCGCCGACGGCCTCGTCGATCCAGGCCTGCACCCGGTCGCGGTCGTCGGTGGAGATCAGCGCCGACACGTCGGTCGCCTCGTCCATCGGGTCGCCGACCACGAGCGACGACACGTGCTCGGCCAGGGCGTCGACGAACGGGCCGGCCACGTCCTCGTGCACGTAGATGCGCTGGGTGGAGATGCAGGACTGGCCGGCGTGGCTGAAGCCGGCAACCTTGATCTTCGCCGCCGCCGTCTCCCAGTCGCCGTCCGGCTCGATGATCACCGGCGCGTTGTTGCCGAGCTCGAGGCCGACCCGCTTGCGGGCCGCCCGCTCCCTGATCGTCCAGCCGACCTCGGGCGAGCCGGTGAAGGTGATCATGGCGACGTCGTCGCTGTCGACCAGCGCGTTGCCGACCACCGACGCCTTGCCGGTGACCACGCTCAGCCACCCGGGCGGCAGGCCGCACTCGTCGAGCAGCAGCTCGGCCAGCGCGATGGCCGAGAACGGGGTCTGCGAGGCCGGTTTGACGACGATCGGGCAGCCGGCGGCGATGGCCGGCGCCACCTTGTGGGCGACGAGGTTCAGCGGGAAGTTGAACGGGGTGATGGCGCCGACCACCCCGATTGGAACCCGGAGGACGAAGCCGAGCTTGCCCTTGCCGACGTCGGCGGCGTCGAGCGGCACCATCTCCCCGGCCAGCTTGCGGGCCTCGACGGCGGCGAAGGTGAACGTGCTGACCGCCCTCGTCGCCTCGACGGTCGCCGTCCTGATCGGCTTGGCCGCCTCCCTGGCGATGATCTCGGCGAAGTGGTCCCGACGCTCGGCGAGGAGGCGGGCGGCGGTGTCGAGCACCTCGGCCCGGCGGAACGGCGGCAGGGGGTCGGCCAGGGCCGCCTTGGCGGCCGCGATGGCCCGGCCCACGTCCTCGGCCGAGCACGAGGGGATGGCGCCGATCTCGCTGCCGTCGTAGGGCGAGGTGACGGTGATGGACTCGGTGCCGCTGTGGCGCTCGTCGCCGATCCGGACGGGATGCACCTCGGGCATGTGGTTCCTCCTGCCGGGACGTCGTCGGGTCCCTAGCATGCCGCGCGGCTACCGTCGGGACGGAGCCGCGAGGAGGGCGAATGGGGATCGCATCGCTCGTCGAAGCCATCCTGGGGCCGGACCTGCCGGTGGGCGTCGAGGCCTACGACGGCACGAGGCTCGGCCCACCGGACGCGCCGGCCACCATCGTCGTCCGCTCCCCCGACGCGCTGAGCCGGATCCTCACCGCGCCGGGCGAGCTCGGCTTCGCCAGGGCGTTCGTGGCCGGCGACCTCGACGTGGAGGGCGACCTGGAGGCCGTCCTCCGCCTCCGCGACCGCATGCCCGAGGTGCGGCTCACCCCCCGCCAGGTGGCCGAGGTGGCGCGGCAGGCCGGCCGGACGGGCCTGCGCCGCCTGCCGCCGCCGCCGGAGGAGGCCCGGCTGCACGGCCGGCGCCACACGAAGGCGAGGGACGCGGCCGCCGTCCGCCACCACTACGACGTCTCGAACCGCTTCTACGAGATCCTCCTCGGACCCTCGATGACGTACTCGTGCGCGGTGTGGCCGTCGCCCGAGGCGACGCTCGAGGACGCCCAGGCGGCCAAGCACGAGCTGATCTGCGCCAAGCTCGGCCTCCGGGAGGGGATGCGCCTGCTCGACGTGGGCTGCGGGTGGGGGTCGATGGTGATCCACGCGGCGCGCACGAGGGCGGTGCGGGCCGTCGGCGTCACGCTGTCGTCGCCCCAGGCCGAGCTGGCGCGGAAGCGGGCGGCCGAGGCGGGGGTGAGCGAGCTCGTCGAGGTCAGGGTGCAGGACTACCGCGACGTCCGCGACGGTCCCTACGACGCCATCTCCTCGGTCGGCATGTTCGAGCACGTCGGCAAGGCCCGCCTGGCCGAGTACCTGGAGCGGCTGCACGACCTGCTGCGCCCGGCCGGCCGGCTGCTGAACCACGGGATCAGCCGGCCGCCGTCCCGCCAGGCCCGGTTCGCCCGGGCGAGCTTCATCGACCGCTACGTGTTCCCCGACGGCGAGCTGCACGAGGTCGGCTCGGTGGTCACCGCCGCCCAGGAGGCCGGCCTGGAGGCCCGCCACCTCGAGAGCCTGCGGGAGCACTACGCGCTCACCTGCCGGGCCTGGGTCCGCAACCTGATGGGCCGGTGGGACGACGCCGTCGCGGAGGCCGGCCTGGCCAGGGCCAGGATCTGGCGGCTGTACCTGACGGCCTCGGCGCTGAACTTCGAGGCCGGCCGCACCGCCGTCCACCAGCTCCTCGCCGTCAGGCCCGACGACGGCCGCAGCGCCATGCCCCTCCGCCCCGACTGGTGACGGCCCGGCACCCGTACCTCGACTGGCCGGGGCCGATCCCGTTCGCCCACCGGGGCGGGGCCGGCGACTGGCCGGAGAACACCATGCCGGCCTTCGAGGGTGCGGTCGCCCTCGGCTACCGCTACGTCGAGACCGACGTGCACGCCACGAGCGACGGGGTGCTGCTCGCCTTCCACGACGACGTGCTCGACCGGGTCACCGACCGGGCCGGGACGATCGCCGAGCTGCCGTGGTCGGTGGTGCGGGAGGCCAAGGTGGCCGGCCGGGAGCCGATCCCCCGCTTCGAGGACCTGCTCGGCGCCTGGCCCGACCTCCGGGTGAACGTCGACCCCAAGCACGACGCCGCCGTGGCCCCGCTGGCCGACGCCCTGCGCCGGGCCGGCGCCCTCGACCGGGTGTGCGTCGGCTCGTTCTCCGATGCCCGCCTGACCAGGCTGCGGCGGGAGCTCGGCCCCGGGCTGTGCACCGCGCTGACCCGGAAGGCGACGGCCCGGTTGCGGGCGGCGAGCATCGCCGGCGGCCGCCTCGCCGGGCGCATCGCCGGCCTGTGCGCCCAGGTGCCGGTCGCCTACCGGGGCGTGCCGCTCGTCGACGCCAGGTTCGTCACCACCGCCCACGCCAGGGAGGTGCAGGTCCACGTGTGGACCATCGACGAGGAGGAGGAGATGCACCGGCTCCTCGACCTCGGGGTGGACGGCATCATGACCGACCGGCCGGCCGTCCTCCGGGCCGTGCTCGAAGCCAGGGGCCAGTGGGTGGCACCCTAGAGGGGCCATGTCGACCACCACCGAGCCCACCACCCCGGACCTGGCCGCCGGCTGGGACGACGCCCAGCTGCGGGATCTCTACGCCGCCCTCCTCCTCCCCCGGCTCATCGAGGAGAAGATGCTGCGGCTCCTGCGCCAGGGCCGGCTGTCGAAGTGGTTCTCCGGGGTCGGGCAGGAGGCCATCGCCGTCGGCGTGACGTGGGCGCTGCGGGACGACGACGTCATCCTCCCCATGCACCGCAACCTGGGCGTGTTCACCGGCCGGGGCCTGGACCTCGGCCAGCTGTTCCGCCAGCTGCTCGGCCGGGAGGGCGGGTTCACCAGGGGCCGGGACCGCACGTTCCACTTCGGCACCCTCGAGCACGGCATCGTCGGCATGATCAGCCACCTGGCCGCCATGCTGCCGGTGGCCGACGGCCTGGCCCTCGCCGGCCGGCTGCGGGGGTCGGACCGGGTGGTGGCCGCGTTCACGGGCGACGGGGCGACCAGCGAGGGCGACTTCCACGAGGCGCTGAACCTGGCCGCCGTGTGGCGGCTGCCGGTGCTGTTCGTCGTCGAGAACAACCAGTACGGGCTGTCGACGCCGACCTCCGAGCAGTACGCCTGCGCCCGGCTGGCCGACCGGGGCGCCGGCTACGGCATGCCCGGCGTGGTCGTCGACGGGAACGACGTGCTGGCCGTCGTCGCCGCCGTGCGGGAGGCGGCGGCCAGGGCCCGCGCCGGCGACGGGCCGACGCTCATGGAGTTCGAGACGTTCCGGATGCGGGGCCACGAGGAGGCGTCGGGCACCGACTACGTGCCGCCCGAGCTGATCGAGCAGTGGGCCGCCCGCGACCCGCTGCTGCGGTTCGAGGCCGTCCTCGACGGCCGGGGCGTGCTGCCCGAGCGGGTGCGGGCCGAGCTGCGGGCCTGGGCCAAGTCCGAGGTCGACCGGCTGGTGGAGGACGCGCTCGCCGCCCCGGTGCCCGAGTCGACCGCCGAGCGGGAGCTGGGCGACGTGCTCGCCCCCCGCCCGGCGCCCCGCCGCCCGCTGCCACCGGCCGGCGAGCCCAGGGAGCTGCGCTACCTCGACGCCATCAGCGAGGGCATGCGGGAGGCCATGCGGGCCGACCCGTCGGTCGTCCTCATGGGCCAGGACATCGCCGAGTACGGCGGGGTGTTCAAGGCCACCGCCGGCTTCGTCGAGGAGTTCGGCCGGGACCGGGTGCGCAACACGCCGATCATCGAGTCGGGGGCGCTCGGCGCCGCCCTCGGCCTCGCCCTCGACGGGTTCGTCCCCATGGTCGAGATGCAGTTCGGCGACTTCATCTCCTGTGGCTTCAACCAGATCGTCAACAACCTGGCCAAGACCCACTACCGGTGGGGCGCGCCGGTGCCGGTCGTGGTCCGGGCGCCGGTCGGCGGCGGGTCGGGCGCCGGCCCGTTCCACTCCCAGGACGTCGAGGCCTGGTTCACCTGCGTGGCCGGCCTGAAGGTGGTCGCCCCCGCGACCCCGGCCGACGCCAAGGGGCTGCTGCTCGCCGCCTTCGGCGACGGCAACCCGGTGCTGTTCCTCGAGCACAAGCTCCTGTACCGGGCGGCCAAGGGCCCGGTGCCCGACGGCTGGTACGAGGTGCCGATCGGCCGGGCCGCGGTCGCCCGCCCCGGCCGGGACGCCACCGTCGTCACCTACGGCGCCGGCGTGCCGTGGGCGCTGGAGGCGGCCGAGGCGCTCGCCGCCGAGGGGCGGGAGGTGGAGGTCGTGGACCTGCGCTCGCTCCTGCCCTGGGACACCGAGACGGTGCTCGACTCGGTCCGGCGCACGGGGCGCTGCCTGGTGCTCCACGAGGCGCCGGTCACCGGCGGCTTCGGGGCGGAGGTCGCCGCCACCGTCGGGACGGAGGCGTTCGGGTGGCTCGACGCCCCCGTCACCCGCCTCGGCGCCCTCGACACCCCGGTCCCGTTCGCCCGCGCCCTCGAGGACCTCCACTCCCCCAGGTCGCGGGTCCTCCCGACCCTCCGCGACCTGCTGGCCTACTAGCCGGCCCGGCACGGGTACAAGGTCGGCATGTCGCTCACCCGTCGCGTCGCCCGCCCGATGATGGCCGCCATGTTCGTGGTCGGCGGCTGGGACTCGTTCAGGAACCCGGACCCCAAGGCGCCGACGGCCGAGCCGGTGACGACGAAGCTGGCCGGCCCGCTCAACCTGCCCGACGACCCGGCCACGCTCGTGAAGGTGAACGGCGGCGTGCAGGTGGGGGCCGGAGTGCTGCTGGCGATCGGCAAGCTGCCCCGGCTGTCGGCCCTCGCCCTGGCCGGGACGCTCGTGCCGACGACGCTGGCCGGCCACCGGTTCTGGGAGGTCGAGGACGCCCAGGCCCGGCGGGGCCAGCGCATCCACTTCCTGAAGAACCTGTCGATGCTCGGCGGGCTGATCCTCGCCGCCACCGACACCGAGGGCCGCCCCTCCCTGCGCTGGCGGGCCCGCCAGGCGGCCAAGCGCTCCCGCGTCCTGCCCGGCTAGGGCCCGCCTTCGACGGTCACGACGGCCGGCGGGCGAGGATCACCGGCTGGTACCAGCCCGTGCCCTCGGCCAGCCAGCGGACGTCGACGTACCCGGCGGCCTCGACGGCGGCGACCAGCTCGGCCCGCCGCCAGGCCCGGTAGCGGCCGTCGACGTGGGTCGTGCGCCAGCCGCCGTCCTCGCCGGCCCCCTCCTCCAGCACGAACAGGTCGAAGTCGTAGGCGGGCGCCCCCGACGGGTCCCACCACCACGCCTGGGTCATCACCCGCCGGGCCCCGGGGCGCCCCATCGTCCACGGGGCGATCCCGGTCGGCCGGTCGGCGAGCACGGCGTCGTAGTCGCGCACGGTGGCGAGGAGCAGCCCGCCGGGCACCAGCCGTCCGGCGATCGACCCCAGGGCGGCGCCCAGGTCCTCCTCGGTCTGGAGGTGGGGCAGGGCGTTGTCGCAGGTGAGGACGGCGGCGAACGTGCGGTCGCCGAGGGCGTCGCCCAGCCGGCGGACGTCGGCCACCCCGACCTCGAGGGCGATGCCCCGCTCGGCCGCCTCCCGCCGGGCCCGGTCGACGGCGGCCGGGGTCAGGTCCGTGCCCGTCACCGACCACCCCAGGGCGGCGAGGGGCAGCGCCTGGGTGCCGATCCCGCACGTGCAGTCGAGCAGCGGCCCGGGCGGCGCCACCCCCTCGGCCCGCAGCAGGTTGTCGAGCACCTCGCCCTCGATCTCGGCCGCCGCCCACCAGTCCTCGTAGATCAGGTGGTAGCGCTCGGCGAACGGCTCGTAGAGCCGGGCCGCCCTGGTCGAGTCGTCGCTCAAGGGAGCAGCACGTTCGGGTTGAGGATGCCGGCGGGGTCGAGGGCGGCCTTGACGGCCCGCATGGCGGCGAGGTCGGCGGGCGAGCGGTCGAGGGCCAGCCACCGGCGCTTGGCCGTGCCCACGCCGTGCTCGGCGCCGGTGCTGCCGCCCATGGCGAGGCTGAGGCGGACGACGGCCTCGTCGACGGCGTCGTCGCCCGGGGCCACGCCGGTGACGTTCACGTGCAGGTTCCCGTCGGCGGCGTGGCCGAACACCCACGTCCGCGCCGACGGCGCCACCCGGGCGACCGCCGCCGGCACCTCCGCGGCGAACTCGGCCAGGCGGGCGAGGGGCAGGGCGACGTCGAGCTTGTGGGGCGGGCCGATCAGGTTGATCGCCTCGGTGTGGGCCTCCCGGTAGCGCCACAGCCGGGCCCGCCGGGGGCCGTCGGCGGCGACGGCCACGTCGGCCACCCCGTCGAGGTCGGCGACGGCCTCGGCCAGCGCCGCCGTCGGGTCCTCCGCGGCGGCCGCCTCCACGGTGAGCAGGGCGGCGTGCCGGGCCGGGAACGGCGGGGCCAGGCCGAGATGGGGGCACACCAGGTCGACGCCGTCGGCGAGGACCAGCTCGGCGGCCTCCAGCGAGGCCAGCCGGCGCCGGAGGCCGCCGGCGGCGGCGACCGCGTCGCCCACCGACCCGAACGCCACCAGGGCCACCACCCGCTCGTCGTGGCGGGGCACGAGCCGCAGGCGGGCGGCGGTGACGACGCCGAGCGTGCCCTCGCTGCCGCAGAGCAGGTGGGCGAGGTCGTAGCCGGTGGCGTCCTTCAGCACGCCGGACAGCCGGCGCACGACCGACCCGTCGCCGAGCACCGCCTCCACCCCGAGCAGCTGGGCCCTGGTCGAGCCGTGGCGGAGCACGCGCAGGCCCCCGGCGTTGGTCGCCACCGTGCCGCCGACCGTCGCCGCGTCCCTCGCCGCGAAGTCGACCCCGTAGTCCCACCCGGCGGCCCTGGCCGTCGCCTGCACGGACGCGATCGTCGCGCCGGCGCCGGCCGTCAGCTGCCCGGCCACGGGGTCGACGGCCCCGACGGCGTCGAGCCGCCGGAGCGACAGCACGACCTCGCCGGCGAGCGGCACCGACCCGCCCACCAGCCCGGTGTTGCCGCCCTGGGGCACGAGGGCCGTGCCGGCGGCCCGGCAGGCGTCGACGACGGCGGCCACCTCGTCCACCGAGCCGGGGCGGGCGACGGCGGCCGCCCGCCCGGCGAAGCGCCCCGTCCAGTCGACGGCGAAGCCGGCGGCCGCGTCGCCGACGAGGACGTGCCGCGGCCCGACGGCGGACCGCAGGGCGGCGAGCAGGTCCAGGGTCAGCCCAGGGCGGCGAACGCCTTGGCCAGGGTGTCGAGGCCCTGGTCCAGCTCGTCCTCGGTGACGGTCAGGGGCGGGATGAGCCGCAGCACGTTGTCGGCCGGGCCGCAGGTGAGCACGATCAGCCCGTCGTCCAGGCAGCGGCGCTGCACGGCCTCGGCGGCCGCCGCGTCCACCAGCTCGACGCCGAGCATGAAGCCGACCCCGCGCACCTGGAGGACGGCGGCGTTGCCCTCCGTCGCCTCCCGGAGGCGGGCCAGCGCCCGCTGCCCGAGGGTGCGGACCCGGTGGTAGACGCCCTCGTCCTCCATCACGTCGATGGTGGCGATGGCCGCCGCGCAGGCGACCGGGTTGCCGCCGAAGGTCGAGCCGTGGGCCCCGGGCGGCCACTGCTCCATGATCGACCGGGGGGCGACGATGCCGCCGAGGGGCAGGCCAGAGGCGACGCCCTTGGCGAACAGCACCACGTCGGGCCGCACGTCGAACGTCTCGGCCGCGAACGGCCGGCCGGTGCGGCCCATCCCGCACTGCACCTCGTCGAAGATGAGGAGGATGCCCCACCGGTCGCACCGCAGGCGCAGCTCGGCCAGCCAGCGCCGGGGCGGCGGCACGTAGCCGCCCTCGCCGAGCACCGGCTCGACGATCATCGCCCCGACGTTCTTGCCCGGCGCCTGGAGCTCGAGGACCTGGTCCAGCTCGGCCAGCGCCCGGTCGACGGCCTCGTCCTCGCTGTCGAAGCCGAGGGTCGTGCAGTACGGGGCGACGTGGACCGAGGGCAGGAACGGCTCGTAGCCCTCCCGGTACTTCCCCTTGGCCGTCGTCAGCGTCGTGGCCGCCAGGGTGCGGCCGTGGAAGGCCCGGCGGAAGGCGATGACCCCCGGCTTGCCCGTCACCCGGCGGGCCAGCTTCAGCGACCCGTCGACGGCCTCGGCCCCGCTGTTGCAGAGGAAGACCTGGGGGTGGGAGAGGAACCGGGCCAGCCGGCCGATGCGCTCGGCCAGCTCGATGGACCGCTGGTGGTGGGTGACGACCGACGTGTGGAGCAGGCGCCGGGCCTGCTCGACGACGGCCTCGACGACCCGCGGGTGGCAGTGGCCGACGTTGGTGACGGCGATGCCCGAGGCGAAGTCGAGGAAGCGCCGGCCCTCGACGTCGACGAGCCAGGACCCCTCGCCCCGCTCGGCCACCACGTGGTGGACGCGGGCGAGGACGCCGGCCAGCGCGGCCTCGTCCCTGGCCAGCCACTCGGCCGTGGTGGCGGTCGCTGCGTCGCTCACCTCACACCTCCCTCTCCGCCACGGGCGGGCGGTTGTCGATCTGTGCCTTCTGGAGGCGGCCGGAGTAGTCCACGTACACGGTCTTGATCTCGCTGAACTGCTCGATGCCCCGGGAGCCGGCCTCGCGGTAGCCGTTGCCGGTGTGCTTGGTGCCGCCGAACGGCAGGGGGATCTCGGCCCCGATCGTCGGGGCGTTCACGTAGACGATGCCCGTGTCGATGCCGGCGACGGCGTTCAGGGCGGCGTTGATGTCCCTGGTGTAGACGGCGGCCGACAGGCCGTACTCGACGCTGTTGACGATGTCGACGGCGTCGCCGATGTCGGTCACCTCCAGCACGGCGAGGACCGGGCCGAAGACCTCCTCGCGGGCGATGCGGTGGTCGGGGCGGACGCCGGCCAGCACGGTGGGCTGGAAGAAGGCGCCGCCGTCGCAGCCGTCCGCCGTGGTGCGCTTGCCGCCGCACACGACCTCGGCGCCCTCGTCCACGGCGGCGGCGACCATGCCGCCGATCCGGTCGGCCGACTCCGAGGTGATGACGGGGCCGACGTCGGTGGACGGGTCGACCGGGTCGCCGATGCGCAGCTCGGTGGCCCGCTTGACGATGGCGGTGACCAGCTGGTCGGCCACGTCCGCGTGGACGATCAGCCGGGACGTGGACGTGCAGCGCTGGCCGGCCGTGCCGAACGCGCCGAACAGGGCGCCGTCGACGGCGAGGTCGAGGTCGGCGTCGGGCATGACGACCATGGCGTTCTTGCCGCCGAGCTCGAGGGAGAGGAGGCGGGGGCCGTTCTGCATGGCCGCCGTCGCCACCTTGCGGCCGGTCGGCACCGAGCCGGTGAAGCTCAGCGCCCGCACGCCGGGGTGGACGGTGAGGGCCTGGGCCGGCTCGGCGAAGCCGTGGACGACCTGCACGAGGTCCTCGGGCACGCCGGCCTCCACGCAGGCGGCGACGAACTCGACCGCGCACTTCGGCGTGTGCTCGGAGGGCTTGATGACCACGCCGTTGCCGGCGAGGAGGGCGGGGAAGATCTTCCAGGACGGGATGGCCACCGGGAAGTTCCAGGGGGTGATCATCCCGACGACGCCGACCGGCTGGCGGGTCGTCCAGCACAGCTTGCTGCCGAGCTCGGACGGCACCGTCTCGCCCCAGGCGGCGCGGCCCTGGCCGGCGACGAAGCGGGCCATGTCGATGGCCTCCTGCACGTCGCCGCCCGCCTCCACCAGGATCTTGCCGGCCTCGGTGGCGACCAGGCGGCTGAGCTCGGCCTTGCGCCGCTCGAGCACGTCGCCTGCCCTGGCGATGATCTCGCCCCTGGCCGGGACGGGGACGCGGGCCCACTCCTTCTGGGCGGCGGCCGCGGCGGCGACGGCCGCGTCCACCTCGTCGGCGCCCATGTTCGGGTAGGTGCCCACCACGTCGGCGGGTCGGGCCGGGTTGACCGAGTCGAAGGTCGACGTCATCGCTGGAACCTCCGTTTCAGCAGACGCCTGATAGTAACGTTCGTGCCCGCCGATGGAGGGAAGGGCGCCGGCCGACGTGGCCACGAGGATCGCCGAGCGCCGGGAGCGCCTCACCCCGGCGGAGCGGCGCGTCGCGTCCGTCGTGCTCGACGACCCCCAGGTCGTCGCCTTCGGCACGGTCGCCGGGCTGGCCGAGCGGGCCGGCACGTCGCCGGCCACCGTCGTCCGCTTCGCCGGGAAGCTCGGCCTCGACGGCTTCGTCGGGCTCCAGGCCGGCATCCAGGAGGAGCTGGCCCGCCAGCTGCGGCCGGCGGCCGAGCGGATCCGCCAGCGCCCGCCGAGCGACGTGCTCGGCCGCAGCCTCGACGTCGAGCTGGAGAACGTCCACCGCACGCTCGAGGCCGTCGACCGCCGCTCCTTCGCCGCCGCCGTCGCCCGGCTGGCCGACCGCCGCCACCGGGTCGGGGTGCTGGCCGCCGAGGCGTCCCACGGGATCGCCGCCCAGGTGGCGGCCGACCTCGGCCTCGTCCGCCCCGGCGTCACCCTGCTGTCGGGCTCGGAGGTGCGGGTGGACCGGCTCCTCGCCGACTTCGACCAGGGCGACACGGTCCTCGCCGTCGACCTGCGCCGCTACGAGCGCTGGGTGCTGGCCACGGCGAGGCGGGCGGCCGACCGCGGGGTAGGGATCGTGGCGGTGACCGACAGCAGCCTCTCCCCCCTCGCCGACCTCGGCGGGCCGACCTTCGTCGCCGCCGCGGCGAGCGCCGGGCCCTTCGACAGCCACGTCGGCATCCTCGCCCTGGCCAACGCCCTGGTGGCGGCGGTGGCCGCCCGCCTGCGGGTGAGCGCCACCCGGCGCCTCGACCGGGTGGAGGCCGCCTGGCGCGAGTCCGGGTCGCTCGTCGATGGCTGAGCCGACGGCGACGCGCCACGCCACCGGCGGGATGGTGTGCTCGGTCGACCACCTCGCGTCCGCGTCCGGCGTGCGGGTGCTGCGGGCCGGCGGGTCGGCCGCCGACGCGGCCGTCGCCACGAGCGCCGTGCTCGCCGTCACCACCCAGCACCTGTGCGGGATGGGCGGCGACCTGCTGGCGCTGGTCCACGACCCCGCCGAGCCGGGGCCGCCCTCGGTGCTCAACGCCTCCGGCCGGGCCGGCTCGGGAGCCGACCCGGACCGCCTCAGGGCCGAGGGCCACGCCGAGATGCCGTTCCGGGGCGACGTGCGGGCCACGCCGGTGCCCGGCTGCGTGGACGGGTGGCTGGCCCTGCACGAGCGGTTCGGCCGCCTCCCCCTCGCCGACGTGCTCGCCGACGCCGTCGCCTACGCCGCCCACGGGTTCCCGGCCTCGCCCCTGCTGGCGAAGGCCGTCCCCTCCGTCGCCGGCCTGCGCGGCAACCGGCTCCCGGTGGACGTGCGGCCCGGCGACCTCGTGCGCCGGGCCGGGGTGGCCGAGGCGCTGCTCGCCGTCGTGCGGAACGGGCGGGACGGGTTCTACCTGGGCGACTTCGGCGAGGGCCTGGTCGAGGTGGGCGGCGGCGAGTTCAGCGAGGACGACCTGCGCCGGGTGCAGGCCGACTGGGTGGCGCCGCTCGGCGCCGACGCCTTCGGCCACCGCCTGTGGACCGTGCCGCCCAACTCGCAGGGCTACCTCACCCTGGCCGGCGCCTGGATCGCCGACGGCCTCCCGCTGCCCGACGACCCCGACGACCCGGCGTGGGCCCACCTGCTGGCCGAGGCGGCCAAGCAGGCGGGGCACGACCGCACCGCCGTGCTGCACGAGCACGCCGACGGCGAGGCCCTCGTCGCCCCCGCGCGCCTGGCCCCCCGGCGGGCGGCGGTCGACCCCGACCGGGCCCGCGCCCTCGCCGCGCCCGCCGCCGGTGGCGGGACGATCTACCTCTGCACCGCCGACGGCGCCGGGATGGCCGTCTCGCTCATCCAGTCGAACGCGGCGGGGTTCGGCGCCCACGTGGTGGAGCCGAGGACGGGGATCTTCCTCCAGAACCGGGGCATCGGCTTCTCGCTCGAGCCCGGTCACCCGGCCGAGTACGGGCCGGGCCGGCGGCCGCCCCACACCCTGTCCCCCGCGCTGGTCACCACCGGCGACGGGCGCCTGCGGGGGGTCGTCGGCACCATGGGCGGCGACACCCAGCCCCAGATCGTCCTCCAGCTCCTCGCCCGGTGGCTCGCCGCCGGGCACTCGCCGGGGACGGTCATCTCGGCGCCCCGCTGGGCGCTCTCCGGTTCGGGCACCCGGGGCTTCGACACGTGGGAGGACCCGGCCGGCATCGGCCTCCGCCTCGAGCACGACGCCCCGCCGGCCTGGGCCGACGGGCTGGCCGCGAGGGGCCACCGGGTGGCGGTGGCCGACGGCCTCGACCACGGCTTCGGCCACGCCCACCTCATCGAGGCCGGGCGGGGCGGCGTGTGGGGCGGGGCGGCCGACCCGCGGGCGCTCACCGGGGCGGCGGCCGGGTACTAGACACGCCCCATGCCCCGACTCATCCCCTCCGCCAGCCGGGTCGAGGCGGCGGGCACGCCGCCCAAGCTGATCGACGAGTTCGTCGGCCGGGTCAACACCGGCACCGAGGCGGTCAGCGTCGCCGTCATGCGCAGCCCCGAGGGCTGGGAGGAGCCCGGCCAGCGGCCCGAGTTCGACGAGTACACGGTCGTCCTGGCCGGCCTGCTGGAGGTGCGCTCCGAGGGGGGCGAGGTGCTCGAGGTCGGCGAGGGCCAGGCCGTCCACGTGCCGGCCGGCGAGTGGGTGCGGTACGCCAGCCCCCGGCCGGGCGGCGCCCACTACGTCGCCGTCTGCCTCCCCGCGTTCGCCCCCGAGACCGTCCATCGCGACGCCTGAGGTGTGGACGGCGCTGTGGGCAACAGGGCCCGTCCTGGGGACTTCGAAAAAAGTCTCGGGATAACCCTGTGAGTTGAAAACTATCGCTTGACCTGCGGCGATGGCTGGTGCATCGTGACGGCACGCCAGGCAGGAACGAGCCCGGCGGCACCGGAGGCACCGGGAGGCTTCGGCCGAACGGGGCGCCGGGGTCGCTGGTTCGGGAGCGTCTGGCGGAGGGACGGTCCCGGGCGTCGCACCTTCGGGTGGCGGAGCCACGGGGGCCGGGCGGCCTTCGGGCCGGTCCGGCGCCTGACGGGGCCGGACCGCGGGGACGCCCCGAGGAGCGGACCGGTTTCGGCCGGGAGGCTACTCGGGGCTTCTCGCGTTTTGGCCGGCCGACGCCTCGGCCCGGCGGCGGCGGCTGCGCCCGGTCAGGCGACGACGACGACGGCGGCGGCGTCGGCGGTGGCGAGGACGGCGGCCCACGCCGGCACGGCGGCCACCCGGCAGGGCACCTGCTCGCCGCCGGCGACCATGGCCCTGGCGACGTCGGACGCCGCCCTGGCCACGAGGGTCACGTCGTCGCGGCGGGTCGAGCGGATGCCGGCGGCGTCGGCGGCCCGCAGGACGGCGGCGGACGCCTCGTGCCCGGCGGCGCCGGCCAGCCGGCCGCGCCGGGCGCAGCGCAGCGAGCGCTCGACCCCGAGGGTGGCCCGCCACCACTGCACCTCCCCGTCGGCCGAGCCGAGCTCGGCCCGCACGACGCCGGCGAGGGCCTCGATCTGGTCACCGGTCAGCCGGCCGAGCCGGGCGGCGAACGACGCCACCTCCGTCGGTGCTGCACTCGTCGGGCTCCACGTGTCCATCGCCCCTCCCTCCACGGTCGGGCCCGCTCCCATCGGCCGGGTCGCCCGCGCTTGAAGCCTCACAGATCCGATCACTCCGACGGTGGACCCGGCTGGTCGGTTCCATGACGATCAGGTAGCACGGGGCCGTGGACGCCAAGCAGCAGGTCAGGGAGCGGGTGTGGGACGCGCTGACCGGTGCCGGCGCCGCCCGGTTCCCCGGCGCGCGAGGCCGCATCCCGAACTTCACCGGCGCCGAGCGGGCGGCCGGGCGCCTGGCCGAGCGGCCCGAGTGGCGGGCGGCCGCCGCGCTGAAGTGCAACCCCGACCTGCCCCAGCTGCCGGTC
>DASWMK010000109.1 GCA_036399815.1 Acidimicrobiales bacterium | reverse complement strand
CGACGACCCGCCAGCCTTCCTCGTCGCTGCCCTCGACCCGCATGGTGAGCGTCTGGCCCTCGCCCGACCAGGTGCACTCGGACGCCCCCTCGCCGGCCTCCGTGCACCCGTCCTCGGTGGCCTCGGCGAACGGCGCCGCGTCCTCGGCGAAGATGGCGTCGACCGCCGACTGCTCGGCGAAGTCCGGCGCGGCGGACTCGTCGCCCGCCTGCCACGCGCCGAACAGGCCGCCCGAGGCGTCCTCGGGGTTGTCGGCGACCCCGGCCGGCTCGGTGGTCGACGACGACGTGCCCGACGGGAGCGTGGTGCTGCTGCCGCCGCCGTCGGTCGTCTCGGTGGTGGTGCTGCCGCCCTCGTCGGTGCTGTCGGTGTTGCCGCCGACGGCCTCGCTCGTGGTGCTGGCCTCGGTGGTGACCGTCGTGCCCGTCTCGGCGACGGTGGCAGGCTCCTCGGCGCAGGCCGCCAGCCCGGTCAGGGCGAGCGCGGCGAGGCAGGCAGCGAGCGTTCGGCGCATGGCCGGCATCGTAGAAGGGGCCGGGCCGGGGTGTGGCCACATACCCCCTCGGGGTACAGTGGCAGGGATGCGAGCCCGCACCGACCTGCCCGTCGAGGGGATGACGTGCGCGGCCTGCGCCACCCGCATCGGCAAGGGCCTGCGCAAGCTGCCCGGCGTCGAGTGGGCCGACGTCAACCTGGCCGCCAACCGGGCGACCGTCGTCCACGACGCCGCCGTCAGCCGGGACGACCTCCGGGCCGTCGTCGAGCGCCTCGGCTACGCCGTGCCCGAGCACGACGACCCGGCCGAGGCCCAGGCCAGGCACCTCGCCACCACCCGCCGCCGGCTCGTGGTCGCCGCCGTGCTGTCGGTCCCCGTCGTGCTCGTGTCGATGGTGCCGGGCCTCGCCTTCGACGGCTGGCCGTGGCTGGCGCTCGCGCTCGCCACCCCGGTGGTGTGGGTGAGCGGCTGGGGGTTCCACCGCGCCGCCGCCGTGAACCTCCGGCACCGCACGGCGACCATGGACTCCCTGGTCTCGCTGGGCACGCTGGCGGCCTGGGGCTGGTCGGCGGTGGCCGTGCTGTTCCTCGGGGCGGCCGAGCCCGAGCACCACGCCGGCGGGCACTTCGAGGCCGGCGGGCCGGACGTGTACTTCGAGACCGCCGCCGTCATCGTCACGCTCATCCTCGCCGGCCGGTTCCTCGAGGCCAGGGCCCGCACCCGCTCGGGCGACGCCATCCGGGCCCTCGCCACCCTCGGGGCCCGCACCGCGCTGCTGGAGGACGGCACCGAGGTGCCCGTCGACGCCCTCCGGGTCGGCATGCGGTTCCAGGTCCGGCCGGGCGAGAAGGTGGCGACCGACGGCCGCGTGGTCGACGGCCACTCCGCCGTCGACACCTCCCTCGTCACCGGCGAGCCCGTCCCCGTCGAGGTCGGGCCGGGCGACGAGGTGATCGGCGCCACCGTCAACAGCCACGGCCGCCTCGTCGTCGAGGCGACCCGGGTCGGGGCCGACACCGCCCTCGCCCAGATCGTGCGCCTCGTCGAGGAGGCCCAGGGGTCGACGGCCCCGGTCCAGCGCCTGGCCGACCGGGTGGCCGGCGTGTTCGTGCCGATCGTCCTCGCCGTCGCCGTCGCCACGGTGGCCGGCTGGCTGCTCACCGGGCACCCGGCCGACGACGCCTTCACGGCCGGCGTCGCCGTCCTCGTCGTCGCCTGCCCGTGCGCGCTCGGCCTGGCCACGCCCACGGCGATCATGGTCGGGACCGGCCGCGCCGCGCAGCTGGGCGTGATCATCAAGGGCGGCGAGGTGCTGGAGAGCACCCGGCAGGCGGACGTGGTCGTGCTGGACAAGACGGGCACGGTCACCGAGGGCCGCATGGAGCTGGTCGCGGCCGTGCCCGGGGCCGGCGTCGAGCCGTCCCGCCTGCTGCGGATGGCGGCGTCCGTCGAGGCGGCCAGCGAGCACCCGGTGGGGCGGGCCGTCGCCGGGGCGGCGGCCGACGTGGCCCCGGTGACCGGGTTCGAGAACCTGCCCGGCCGGGGCGTGCGGGGGACGGTCGACGGGGTGGAGGTGCTGGTCGGCCGGCGCAGCCTGTTCGCCACCGTCCCGCCCGACGGCGCGGCGGCCGCCGCCGACGCCGAGGCGGGGGGGCGAACGGCCGTGCTGGCCGGTTGGGACGGGGTGGCGAGGGGCGTGCTGGTCGTCGCCGACCGGGTGAAGCCGACGTCGGCGGCCGCCGTGCGGGCCCTGCGCGACCTCGGCCTCGACGTCGTCCTCCTCACCGGCGACAACCGCCGCACGGCCGAGGCGGTCGCCGCGGAGGTCGGGATCGGGCGGGTGCTGGCCGAGGTGCTCCCGGCGGAGAAGGTCGCCGAGGTCCGCCGGCTCCAGGCCGAGGGCCGGCGGGTGGCCATGGTGGGCGACGGGGTCAACGACGCGCCCGCCCTCGCCCAGGCCGACCTGGGCATCGCCGTCGGCACCGGGGCCGACGTGGCCATCGAGGCGTCCGACCTCACCGTCGTCAGCGGCGACCTGCGGGCCGTGGCCGACGCCATCGCCCTGTCCCGCCGCACCCT
>DASWMK010000108.1 GCA_036399815.1 Acidimicrobiales bacterium | reverse complement strand
ACCGGGACTGCGATCCACTTCTTCACTTGTCACTCCCGTTGTCAGGTGTGGTCAGAAGCCACGCTGAGTGTTGACACTACGGTCAGTGCTCAAACCTGACAAGAGGGACTTCTCTGCGTGTTCAAGCGACCACGGAGTGTGGTCAAACTACGGTGCAGCCGCACGCGGTGGTGATGAAACGGCCGCGCGCGCGGCAGCCGCCAGGCCGGCGGCGTCCAGACCCAGGTCGGCGAGGATGGCGTCGGGCTTACCGTGCGGCACGTACGCCGTCGGCACGCCGAGGACCCGGACGATGGGAACGGGCCGGTTGCCCTCGTTCGCGCAGAGCGTGGCCACCTCGTCGGCGATCGCCGTCCCGACCCCGCCGTCCCGCACGCCGTCCTCGGCGGTGACGACCGCCGGGTGGGCGGCGGCGTCGGCGATCAGGTCCGGGTCGAGCGGGCAGACGACCCTGGCGTCCCAGACCGTCGCCTCGATGCCCTCGGCGGCGAGAAGGGCCGCCGCCTCGCGCGCCGCGTGGACGAGCTTGCCCACGCCGACGATGCAGACGTCGGTGCCCGACCGGAGCTTGCGGGCCCGGAGGCCGGCGCCGACGTCGTCGGCGGGCACGTCGGGCGGCGCCGTCTTCGGCCACCGGATGGCGACCGGCCCACCGGTGAGCTCGAGCGCGTCGTGCAGCATGACCTGCAGCTCGTGGTACGAGGACGGGGCGAGCACGGTCATCCCCGGCACCTTGCGGAGCAGCGCCATGTCGAGCACGCCGTGGTGCGACGGCCCGTCGTCGCCGGTGATCCCGGCCCGGTCCAGGCAGAACACGACCGGCTGGCGGTGCAGGCCGACGTCGAGGTTGAGCTGGTCGAACGCCCTCGACAGGAACGTCGAGTAGATGGCGACGACCGGCCGGAGCCCGCCCATGGCCATGCCCGCGGCGGCGGTGACCGCGTGCTGCTCGGCGATGCCCACGTCGAAGCAGCGGTCCGGGAAGCGCTCCTGGAACGGCAGCAGGCCGGTCGAGTCCGGCATCGCCGCCGTGATGGCGACCACCTCGGGCCGGGCCTCGGCCTCCTTGACCAGCGCCTCGGTGAACGCCGCCGTGTAGCTGCCCGGCTTGGCCTCGGACGTGTCGTGCAGGCGCTTGACCGGGTCGTCCTCGGCCGGCTTGTAGCCCCGGCCCTTCTGGGTGAGGACGTGGACGACGATGGGCCCCTCGAACTCGGCCGCGCCCCGCAGCGCGTGCTCGAGCCCCTCGACGTCGTGCCCGTCGAACGGGCCGGTGTAGCGGACGCCGAGGTTCTCGAAGAACGCCGGCGGCTCCCAGAGCTCACGCAGCGCGGCCTTCGCCGCGTCGAGCCCCCACGCCAGGTGGTCGCCGACCAGCGGCAGCTCGTGGACAAGCCGCTCCAGCCGGGCCCGGTTGCGGACGTAGCGGGGGTCGACCCGGAGGCGGGCCAGGCTCTCGCCGAGCTTCGACGCCGTCGGCGCGTAGCTGCGCCCGTTGTCGTTGAGGACGACGATCACCCGCCGGCCGCTGTGGCCCAGGTTGTTCAGGCCCTCGTAGGCCATCCCACCGGTGAGGGAGCCGTCGCCGATGACGGCGACGATGTGGCGGCGCTCGGCGGCGCCGTCGTGGGACCGGCCGCTCACCTCCTGCGCGGTGGCGAGACCGTGGGCGTAGCCGAGGATCGTCGACGCGTGGCTGTTCTCCACCCAGTCGTGGGGCGACTCGGCCCGGCTCGGGTAGCCGGACAGGCCGCCGGGCTGGCGCAGCTCGGCGAACCCGTCCCTGCGCCCGGTCACGATCTTGTGGACGTAGGCCTGGTGCCCGGTGTCCCAGAGGAGCACGTCCCGCGGCGAGTCGAAGACGCGGTGGAGGGCGAAGGTGAGCTCGACGGCGCCGAGGTTCGAGCCCAGGTGGCCGCCGTGGCGGGAGACGGCGTCGACGATGAAGGAGCGGACCTCGGACGCCAGGTCGCGGAGCTGGTCGTGGCTCAACGCGCGCAGGTCGGACGGGGAGTTCACCCGCTCGAGGAGCATCAACGCACCGTATCGTCTGCCCGGCGCCGCGCCGATGCGGGGGCCGGCCGGCCCTCCCACCACGCCGTCACCCTCGTCGCCGCCCAGAAGCCGACCGCGAGGCAGGCCGCGCCGGCCGCCGCGTCGAGCCAGTAGTGGTTGCCGGTGACGACGATGCACACGAGCGTCACCACCGGGTAGGCGACCACGAGCGCCCGGGCCCAGCGCCGCCTGACCATGGGGAAGAGGACGAGCGCGCACCAGAGCGACCAGCCCATGTGCATGCTCGGCATCGCCGCGTACTGGTTCGACACCGCTTTCAGCGCGCCGGAGTCGAACGACCACAGCGCGCCGTGCTCGGCCAGCGTGTCGACGAAGCCGTAGTCGGCGCAGGCCCCGAACGCGCCGCAGTCGCCGAGCAGCCGGGGCGGCATCAGCGAGAACGAGGCGTAGCCCACGAGGGCGATCGCCGTCGTCGCCGCCAGGGTCGTCCGCCACAGCCGGTAGCGGCCGGGGGCGCGGAGGAACAGCAGCAGGAGGGCGCCGGCGGTGACGACGAAGTGCGCCGTCCCGTACCAGACGTTCCAGGCGACGATCCCGCCGTGCCCCGGGAGGGACAGGGTCCAGCGCTGGAGGCGCTCCTCGAAGAACAGGCCGACGGCCCGCTCGATGGCGATGACGACCTCGGCGTGCCCGAAGGCCACGTCCCTGGCGTGGGCCACCGACCCGCCCTCCGACCCGAACAGGTTCCGGACCGCGGAGTAGAGGAGGTAGAAGGCGCCGATGTAGACCAGCTCGCGCCACCACTGCAGCCGGGCCGGCGCGCCGGGCGCGTCGGAGCCGCGCGCCGGCCGGGTCACCGGCTCAGGCGATGGCCCTGGTCGGCCTGCCGCCGATGGCGAAGGCGGGCGCGCCGAGGAGGCTGACGACCAGGTTCAGCGCGTAGAGCAGGAGCCCGAGGGCGACGGCCTGCTCGGCCGGGACGCCGAGCGGCGTGAGGAACAGCACGAACGCGCTCTCCCGGACGCCGAGGCCGGAGATGCCGATCGGCAGGACCTGGGCGATGGCGACGGCCGGGAAGAAGGCCAGCATGGCGGTGAGGCCGGCGACCCGGAGGCCGAGGGCCTGGGCCGCCATCACGGCCGCCAGCACCAGCGCCAGCTGGTAGGCGAAGCCGACGAGGACGACCCGCAGGGCGACCCCGGGCTGGCGCCGCAGCCGGTCCACGCCGAGGTGCACGGCGCCGGCGAAGCGCCGCCACCCGGTCGGTGCGGTCGGCCGCTCGCTGAGCGGGCGGCTGGCCACGACGGCGAGGAGCAGGGCCAGGGCCACGAGCGTGCCGCCGGCGAGGGCGAGGGCCACCTGGGTGGCCGTGCCGAGGTGGGTGAGGCCGGGGTTGACGATGAACCCGACGAACGTGATCACCGGCAGCACCAGCCACCCGGTCAGCCGCTCGAGGACGACCGAGGCGAACGTGCGCGGCGCCTCGCCGGTGTCCTTGGCCAGGCGGCTGACCCGCAGGACGTCGCCCCCGATGGTGGTGGGGAGCACGTTGGCCACGAACTGGCCGGCCAGGTACACCGACAGGAGGCGGCCGAGGCGGGCCCGGAGGCCGAGGGCGGCCAGGACCTCCTTCCACCGGAGGGTGGAGAGGACGATGGCCGCCAGGGTGAAGGCGGCCGCGCCGGCCAGCCACAGCAGGTTGCCGATGTCCGAGTCGGGGACGACGGCGCCGGCGTCGAAGTCCGGGATGCGGCTGAGCAGGACCCAGAGCATGACGAAGCTGGCTGCCACCCGGGCCACCAGCACGATCGTCCTGCGCTTGTCCACGTCTCCCCCTGCTCCCGAGCCGCAGGCACCCTGCCACGTCGTGCTGGGCGGCCTGGCGGAATTCTACGGCGGGGGCGTCTGCGATGGGCGGTCCAACCGCGGACGATTCCGGTTGACAAGGTGCATCGAAATGCTATGGAATAGCGCCACGTCGACGGCACGGAGGGGCAGCATGCGCGGGAACCGGTGGGTCGTGGCCCTGGCGGCCGCCGTCGCGCTCGGCGCCGCCGCGTGCGGCGTCCGCTCCGACGTCGCCGCCGGGGTCGAGGTGGTGGCGAGCGCGCCGTTCCTCGCCGACGCGGCCGAGCGCACCGTCGACGCCGGCACCGGCCGCTTCGAGATGGTCGTCACCCTCGCCGGGGTGAGCGAGGACGACGTGTCGATGACGATCGAGGGCGCCTACGACACCGCCGCCGAGCAGGCGACCATGCGGGCCGACCTGTCCGGGCTCGCCGGCATCGCGGGGGCCGGCGGGGCGGCCGGCGCGGCCCTCGGCGGCACGACCGAGCTCGTCGTCGACGGCACCACGTTCTACATGCGACTGCCGGCGCTGGCCGACGCCGCTGGTCAGGAGTGGGTGAGCTTCGACGCCGGCGCCCTCGGCGCGGCCGGGTCGCCCATGCCGGCCGGCGGGCTCGACCCGCGGGTCGTGCTCGACCTGCTCCACGGGAGCGGCGACGTCGAGACCGTCGGCGCCGAGGACGTGCGCGACGTGGCCACCACGCACCTGCGGGCCACCCTGTCGGTCGACGACCTGGCCGCCAGCGTGCCCGCCGAGCAGCGGGCGGCGCTCCAGCCGATGCTCGACTCGCTCCAGGCCTCGGGCACGCTGCACCCGTTCCCGCTCGACGTCTGGGTCGACGGCGCCGGCCTCGTGCGCCGGGTGGCGCTGACGTACACGGTGCCGGCGGGCGCCGTCCCGGGAGCGTCGGCCGGCGGCGACGTCGGGGTCACCGTGTCGGCCGACTACTTCGACTTCGGCGAGCCGGTGGAGATCGTGGTCCCCGACCCGTCCGACGTCGCCACCATCCCCGGCGGCGACTGACCCGCCGGAGGGGTGCGCCGCCGCCGTCCGCGGCGGGGCTCGGGGTCGCCTGCGCCGGCGCTCCGCCGCCGCCGCCGCCGTCGACCGCGGCGGGGCTCGGGGTCGCCGCGCCGGCGGCGGGAGACCCCGCCCGGAGGGTGGCCGTCGGTCCGGCGGGCGCCTGGGTCGGCCCGATGGCCGCGGGTAGGGTGCGGCGGCCCGGCTCGGGCAGGCCCAGGAGGTGCGATGGAGCGGCGCGCGGTCGCCATCCCGGCGGGGGAGCTGGCGGTGGCCGAGGCGGGCGGCGGTGGACGGCCGGTCATGCTCGTCCACGGGTTCACCGGGGCCAAGGAGGACTTCGCCGAGTGGCTCGACCCGCTCGCCGAGCGGGGGTGGCACGCCGTCGCCCCCGACCTGCGAGGGCACGGGGACAGCGTGCAGCCCGACGACGAGGCCGCCTACTCGCTCGCCATCCTCGCCGATGACCTGCTCGCCCTGGCCGACGCCCTCGGCTGGCGGCGGTTCACCCTCCTCGGCCACTCCATGGGCGGGATGGCGGCCCAGGACCTCGCCGTCCGGCATCCCGACCGCCTCGACGCCCTGGTCCTCATGGACACGACCCACCGGTCGGTCGACGTCGACCCGGACCAGGCCCGGCTCGCCGTCGAGATCGTCCGATGCTCCGGGATCGGCGCGCTCGCCGACCTCCTCGCCGGGCTCGACGGTCCACTCGCCACCGAGGCCGACCGTCGGGTGCGGGCCCGCCGGCCCGACTACGCGGAGTACGGCGACGCCAAGTTCCGGGCCTGCTCGTCGGCCATGTACGCGGCGATGGTCCCCCGGATGGTCGTCCAGGAGGACCGCCTCGACGCGCTCCGCCGGCTCGACCTGCCGGTGCTCGTCATCGTCGGCGAGGAGGACGCCTTCCTGGCCCCGTCGCTGGCCATGGCCGAGGCCATCCCCGGCGCGCAGCTCACGGTGGTGGCCGGCGGCGGGCACAGCCCCCAGTTCGAGGCGCCCGAGGCGTGGTGGGCGGCGCTCTCCGCCTTCCTCGACCGGGTGGCGTCGGCCGCCGAGGTTGCCTGATGGCGACGGTCGAGGGGCACGGCGGCGAGCTCGCCCTCGCACCGCTGCGGGGGCTCGGCGTCGGGGAGCTGTTCACGCTCTCCGGCGGCCACGTGTTCCCGTTCTTCGACGCCGCCGTGAAGGCGGGCCTGCGCATCGTCGACGTCCGCCACGAGCAGACCGCCACCTTCGCCGCCGAGGCGACGGCCAAGCTGACCCGCCGGCCGGGGGTGGCCGTCCTCACCGCCGGCCCGGGCGTCACCAACGGGATCAGCGCGGTGACGACGGCCTGGTTCAACGGCTCGCCGCTCGTCGTCCTCGCCGGGCGGGCGCCGCAGGACCGCTGGGGCGCCGGGTCCCTCCAGGAGCTCGACCACGTGCCGATCCTCGCCCCGGTCACCAAGTGGGCGGGGACGGCGACCGAGGTCGGTGACATCCCGAAGCAGGTGGCCGAGGCGGTCGTCACCGCCATGACCCCCCACCGGGGCCCGGTGTTCCTCGACTTCCCCCTCGACGTCGTGTTCGCGTCCTCGACCGCGCCCGTCGAGGTCCCCGGGACCGTCGTGCCGAGCGGAGTCGAGCCGGACCCCGACGACGTGGCCAGGGCGGCGGAGCTGGTGGCCACGGCCGAGCGCCCGGCGATCGTCGCCGGGACCGACGTGTACTGGGACGGCGCCTGGGACGCCCTCCGCCGGTGCGCGGCGTCGCTCCGCGTCCCCGTGTTCGCCAACGGCATGGGCCGGGGCTGCCTCCCGGCCGACGACGAGCTGGCGTTCGGCCGCACCAGGGGGCACCTGAAGGGCCGGGCCGACGTGGTCGTCGTCGTGGGCACGCCCCTCGACTTCCGGCTCTCGTTCGGCCGGTTCGGCGACGCCGCCGTCGTCCACGTCGTCGACAGCCCCGAGAGCCGCGCCACCTCGGCGTCGCCGGCGGTGTCGCCGGCGGGCGACCTCACCGCCATCCTCGACGGCATGGCGGCGTGGTCGGGCCGGCGGGCCGACCACGAGCCGTGGATCGCCGAGCTGCGGGACCGGGAGCGCGCGGCGCGGGCCGAGGAGGACGGCGCGCTCGCCGCCGACGCCGACCCCATCCGGCCCACCCGGGTCTACGGGGAGCTGCGCCGCCGCCTCGACCGGGACGCCGTCGTCGTGTGCGACGGCGGCGACTTCGTGTCCTACGCCGGCAAGTACCTCGACTCGTACACGCCGGGCTGCTGGCTCGACGCCGGGCCGTACGGCTGCCTGGGGACGGGGATGGGCTACGCGGCGGCCGCCCGCCTGGCCCGGCCGTCGAGCCAGGTCGTCGTCGTGCTCGGCGACGGCGCCGCCGGGTTCTCGCTGATGGACGTGGACACGCTGGTCCGCCACCGCCTCCCCGTCGTGATCGTCGTCGGCAACAACGGGATCTGGGGCCTCGAGAAGCACCCGATGCGGATGCTGTACGGCTACGACGTGGCCGCCGACCTCCAGCCCGGGTGCCGCTACGACGAGGTCGTCCGGGCCCTCGGCGGCGCAGGCGAGACCGTGTCCCGTCCCGAGGACGTCGGGCCGGCGCTCGACCGGGCGCTCGCCGCCGACGCCCCGTACCTGGTCAACGTGCTGACCGACCCGGCGGACATGTACCCGCGGTCGTCGAACCTGGCCTGACGGTCAGTCCAGCTCGCCGTCCAGCTGGGCGTACCCCCGGCGGACGGCGTGGGTGAGCGCGGCCGGCGGCCAGGGCCAGCGGCCGGCGCCCTCGTCGACGGCGCGGTCGACGGGCACGCCGGCGTCGTGGAGCTCGCGGACGACCTGGGCGACGTCCACCAGGCCGGCCCGCTGCTCTATTGCGAACGCCCTGTCGACCACGTCGCCGTGCCCCGGGACGACGGTGTCCGAGTCGCCCACGAGGTCGAACACCCGCAGCGCGGTTGCCGGCCACTCGAGCGGGAAGGCGTCGTCGCCGTAGGCGGGCGGCGCCGACTCCTCCACCAGGTCGCCGGCGAACACCACGCCGGCGTCGGGCACCACGAGCACCAGGTCGTTGTCGGTGTGGCCGCGACCGACGTGGTGCAGGCGGACCACCCGGTCGCCGAGGTCGAGCGAGGCGACGTCGCCGACCAGGTGGTCGGGCGGGGTGACGACGACCTCGGCGAGCTCGTCGGCGTGGGCCGGGTTGGCGTCGATCATCGCCTGGCGCGCCGTCTCGGCGTTCGCTGCGAGGTACGGGACGATCGCCTCGTGCCCCCACAGGTCGGCGTCGGCCAGGGGCGGGCGGAAGCGGGCGTTGCCGAAGCAGTGGTCGAAGTGCCCGTGGGTGTTGACGACCCACCGCACGGGGCCGTCGCCCAGCTCGCGCAGGTGGTGGCGGAGCTCGTCGGCCTGCCGGTGGCTGCCCCTGGTGTCGACGACGAGCACGCCGTCGGCGCCGACCACGACGCCGATGTTGAGGTCGAAGGTGCGGTAGCGGCGGCGGTAGACCCGGTCGCCGACCTCGTCCCAACCCGTCAGCGGGCCTTCTCCAGGAAGCGGTCGACGACGACGACGACCCTTGTGACCTTGCCCGCGGCCACGAGCCCGGCGCCGTCGGTGACGGCCACGCTGAACGTGAGCCGGCGCCCCTCGACCTTCTCGAGCGTGGCGTCCGCCCGGACCGCGGAGCCGACCTTCGTCGGGGCGACGTGGTCGACCTGGATGCGCATCCCGACGGTGGTCTCGCCCGGCTCCAGCTCGCCCTTCACGGCCCGGACGCTCGCCTCCTCGCACAGCGCGATCACCCGCGGGGTGGCGAGCACGGGGACGTCGCCGGAGTGCATGGCGATCGCCGAGTCCTCCTCGCCGACCACGTGATCGACGGTGGCGGACAGGCCGGGGCGGAGCGGCACCGGGGTACGATAAGCGGCCTGCCCGTGGCCGGGCCAGCGGATGGCGTGGCCCACCGGCCCGACCCCTGGGAGGCTGCGTGATCGACGAGGCCGTGATCGGCCGGGTGCTGCAGTCCGCGCTGCGCACCGGCGGCGAGTTCGCCGAGCTGTTCGTCGAGGACCGCCGGTCGACGACCGCCGTGCTCGACGACGGCCGGGTCGAGGAGCTCAGCTCGGGCCGCGACCGCGGCGCCGGCGTGCGGGTCGTGGCCGGCGACACGACGGGCTACGCGCACACGGCCGACCTCACCGAGGCCGGCCTGGCCGCCGCGGCCGAGGCCGCGTCCGCCGTCGCCCGCTCGGGCGGTGGTGGGGCGCGCACGGTCGCCGTCACCCGGCGGGCCGTCACCCGTCCGGGCGTGATCGAGGTCCTGCCCCAGGACGTGCCCAAGTCGGCCAAGGTCGCCCTCCTGCGCCGGGCCGACGAGGCGGCGCGGGCGACCGGCGGCGCCATCCGCCAGGTCACCGTCCGCTACCTCGACGGTCGCCGGCGCGTGCTGGTCGCCAACAGCGACGGCCTGCTCGCCGAGGACGACCAGGTCCGCACGGCGTTCGTCGTCGGCTGCGTCGCCGTCGGCGACACCGGCCTCCAGACCGGCCGCGAGAGCATCGGCCACACGGTCGGCTTCGAGCTGTTCGACCGGGTCGACGTCGACGAGCTGGGCCGCCGGGCCGCCGAGCGCGCCCTGACCAAGCTGTCGGCCCGGCCGGCGCCGAGCGGGACGATGCCGGTCGTGGTCGCCGCCGGCACCGGTGGCGTGCTGTTCCACGAGGCCTGCGGCCACGGCCTCGAGGCCGACCTGGTCGCCAAGAAGGCGTCGGTGTTCGCCGGCCGTCGGGGCGAGCAGGTGGCCAGCCCGCTCGTCACCCTGGTCGACGACGGCACCATGAGCGGCGAGTGGGGGGCCCTCGGCATCGACGACGAGGGCGCGGCCGCCGGCTACCACGTCCTGATCGAGGACGGGGTGCTCACCGACTACATGTACGACTGGCTCCGGTCGCGCTCCGAGGGCCGCCAGCCGTCCGGCAACGGCCGCCGCCAGAGCTACCAGCACCTGCCGATGGTGCGCATGACGAACACGTTCGTCCTGAACGGCACGGACGAGCCCGATGACATCGTCGCCGGCACCGAGTCGGGCGTGTACGTCGCCCAGCTGAGCGGCGGCGAGGTCAACACGGCCACCGGCGACTTCGTGTTCGGGATGACCGAGGCCTACCTGATCGAGGACGGCCGGCTCACCGAGCCGCTCCGGGACGGCAACCTGATCGGGAACGGCCCCGAGGTCCTGCGCCGCATGGAGGCGATCGGCAACGACTTCGCCATGGGCGGACCGGGCACGTGCGGCAAGGACGGCCAGGGGGTGCCCGTTGGCGACGGCAACCCGACCCTGCGGGTGTCGCAGCTGACCATCGGCGGCACGGCGGCGTGAGGCGGCCGGCATGAGCGACCTGCTCGAGGTCTGCCGCCGGGTGGCGGCGATGGCCGGGCCCCGCGAGCAGGTGGAGGCGTACGCCGTCCACCGCCGCGACACCGACGTGCGGGCCTACGAGGGCGACGTCGAGTCGCTGTCGGCCGCCGAGGCCGAAGGCGTGGGCATCCGGGTGGTCGTCGACCAGCGCCAGGGCTTCGCCTACGCGGGCAGCCTGGCCGACGACGTGGTCGCCGAGACCCTTGCCGAGGCCCGCGACAACGCCGAGCTGGCCACCCCCGACGAGCACGCCGGCCTCGCCGCGCCGGATGGCGTCGTCCCGCCCGACCTCGACGTCTGGCGCGAGTCGCTCGCCGGCGTGCCCACCGACGACAAGGTGGCGATGGCGGTCGAGCTCGAGCGGGCCGTCCGCTCGGCCGACCCGCGCATCGCCGGCGTGCGCTCCGCCGACTACAGCGACGTCCTGGCCGAGGTGGCGATCGCCTCGAGCACCGGCGTCGCCGCCGCCTCCCGGTGGACGGCATGCACGATCTCCGTCCAGGCGCTCGCCTCCGAGGCGGGCGAGACGCAGGTGGGCACGGGCTGGTCGGTCGGGCGCGAGTTCGGCGACCTCGACGTGTCGGAGGCGGCGGCCCGCGCCGTCGAGCGGTCGACCAGGATGCTGGGCG